>JAPOSJ010000215.1 GCA_026709745.1 Candidatus Dadabacteria bacterium
ACATTACTCCATGGATACAGGGTGGAAAAACCAATGAGGACAATTGCCAGTTGTTGTGTAAGAGATGTAATAGGGAAAAATCTGCTAAGTGATGTAGCAAGATCTACCTAGTAAGTCTTTACGGAGCAGCTTCTACCAGATTCAAACTCGGAAACTCTTCGGTTATGGAAAAATGTTTCTCCAAGAAAACCCGATTACATTGTTCGCATGACTTGGATGGGGCACAATACGTTAAAGTTTTTGGGGGAAGAATATTTATAGCCAGCAAAAAGAGATAAAAAGCAGTAGGGCCGTGCCAATAAACCCTATTACACAACAGACAGAGACGCAACTACCGTATGGTGAAACTCACACCCGTTTATCCGTGCCCTTCTCCACGAACGTCCAGCGGGAGTTCAGATAATAGCTAAGCAAGGCTCCCGGCCCAATCCCACAGGCTTGAAGTAACAGCGGCGCACTCTCCGGGAAAAAATTCGAGAGGGCGACAAAGACCGAGTAGCTCAGCAAAAGAGCCAGAAGGGAAACCGCTGCGAACTTAAAGCCCCTCTCGGGAACACGGCTTATCATGACTCGGTCACTGAAGGTCCAGTGGTTATTCATCACGAAGTTTGAAAAAATGGAAACTGCTATTGCCACGGGTGAAGCAAAAAACTTGTTAATACCGAACCTGAGCATCAGGTAAAAAGAGAGAAGATTAACAACTGTTCCGCAAAGACCTGTTGCACAGAACTTAAGAAATGTAACGTGGCTTCTTGAGCGGAGCAGAAGCATGCTCAGCAGAAACTCAAGCATGTTTGCCATACCAAGCTTCGTTTCACCGCGCTCCCGGTCGCGGAAATGAATAGGCTCCTCTACCACGCAAGCCCCACTGCGGAGCAACCGATGCAGAAGCTCAACCTGAAAGACATAGCCCCGTGCCCTCAAATCGCCGAGTCCCACCTCCCTTAGTTTCGAGGTCCTTATAGCCTTAAAACCCGCAGTGCAGTCAGAAACCCCCCTGAGACCTCCTATCCACCTTGCCAGACGGTTTCCCCACCGTGAGAGCAGCCGGCGGCGCAGGTTCCAACGCTCATCAATCGAACCTCCTTCGACATAGCGGCTTCCTATAGCCACGTCCGCCCCAGCCTCGAGGCGGCGGAGTAACTTTGCGGCGGCGGCAGGGTCATGCGAAAAGTCTGCGTCCATCTGCACCACCACATCGGCGCCCAGAACATCCATAGCGTGTGTTATTCCGCGAACATAAGCGTCTCCTAGTCCACGGCGCTCCCCCTGGAGAAGAAAAACCCGTCCGTCGGCAAATTCCCTTACGTGCTGAGCCGTGCCGTCAGGACTGTCGTCATCGACCACTAGAAACTTGGTATTCTTATCCCGGTAAATCTGTGTGAGCTGCCCCAGCAGCGGCGAGATGTTAAGCGCTTCGTTGTAAGTGGGGATGACAAAGCACACCACTTCACAATCAGAACTCAATTACAATTCCTCCATGCACATGGTTTTTCCCTCAAATGCCCAAACTCCGCATGATTACTTCACCCAAGCCTGTAGAGCAAATCATTTTTCCACCCGAAGGTGAACCTCGGTTATGGTCCTGCTAGTTGAAGATACAACAGTGAATGTCTTTTTTCCGATAACTATCACGGTTCCGGGGGCTGGAATCGAACCGTAGTGGTAAAGAAGAAACCCGCCCAGCGTCTCGTAATCCTCCCCCTCAGCGATGGCGAGGCCAAGGCCATCGTTAAGCCTCCCTATCTCCACAGCGGGGTCTATGAGATACTGTCCCATCTCCAACTTTCTCCACGGCGTCTCCCGCGTGTCGTACTCATCTTCTATCTCCCCGACTACCTCCTCGATTATATCCTCAAGTGTTATGATCCCGACCGATCCACCGTATTCGTCGACCACAACGGCCATACCCGCGCGTCCCCCCTTCATCTCGTCCATAAGCTCGTTTACAAGCTTCGATTCCGGAACGTAAAAAGGAGAGAGGGCGTACTGCTCAACGCTCTTGTCGAGATCCCTCTCACCTAGCACATAAAACGAATTGAGTATGCCTGTTATGTTGTCGACTCTGTCGCTGAAAATCGGGATCCGAGAGTGGCTTTTCTCTGCTATAAGCCTCTTCACATCCCGAAGTGTGGACCGCTTCTCAAGCGCATCCACCTTTATAAGAGGGATCATTATCTCCCCGACGGTGGTCTCGGAGTATCCGAAAATCCTGCGCAGAACCCTTCTTTTATAATCGGAACTCGGCTTGCCCTCGTCCTCTTCCATAACATCCTCAAGCTCCTCGCGGGTTATGGAACTCATGTTTCTTCCCGGGCGGCTAAGTATCCCACGGGTGAAGAGATTGACGAGGAATAGCACTGGGTAGAGAATCCTTGAAAAAATCCAGAGTGGGTAGATGATCCAAAGCACTATGGAATTTTTCCTACTCTCGAAAACCGCCTTCGGAACCACCTGTCCGAAAATGACTATGAGCGGGGACAATACGGCAACGGTGTAGATGCCACTTCTCGCGCCGGCGTTCTCCTCAAAATAAAAGGTGATTATAAGGGTATTTATTATAAGTGAGAGGTTAATCCCTATCAGAGTGGTTCCTATAAAGCTTTCAACCTTTGAGTAAGCATCAAGAACCAGCGCAGCTGCAGCCGAGCCCTCGTCGGCGAGGGACTTCATCTTTATCTTGTCGCAGGAGATAAGGGCTATTTCAGAGCCTGCGAAAAAGGCCTGCAGAGCCAGAAAAAGCACAACCAGAAGAATAACAAGCTCAATGGACACCGTCGCTTTCCTCCTTGACGTCAACCCTTATCTCGGAAATTCTCCTTCCCTCCAAGCTCTGCACCGTGAAAACCAACTTTCCGAAGTCTATTTTTTCCCCCTGCTCCGGCAGTCTTCCGAAAAGATCGAAAACAAAGCCTCCCACGGTCTCGTTTTCCCTGCGAAGCGGGACAACGGAGTTCTCCAGTATTTCCCCTAGGCGCCTGAGGCCTGCCGAGCGTGCAACCGGAAAAAGGTAGTCCTCGTTGAATTCCTCTATTCTCATCCCACCGGGAATAGTTACTGCTCCCCGGCGTACCGCAGGGGAAGTTTTGTTGAGTACCGATCTCTCGTCCTCTATCTCCCCGAAAAGTTCCTCTAGTATGTCCTCCATGGTCACAAGCCCGTCAAATCTTCCATACTCGTCAACTACTATGGCTATGTGAATCCTGCGGGCCTGAAACTCGCGCAGAAGTCGTTCCGAAGGCTTTGAGCGCGGAATGAAGTAAGGTGTTCTTAAAAACTCGCTCACGGTGGCCGACCCACTGTGCTCGGCAAAATCCCACTTGAGAAGATCCTTGCTGTAGAGAACTCCGACTATGTTGTCCATCTGCCCTTCGTAGACCGGTATTCTGGAGCGACCCATCCTGCTAACCTCCCCGATGGCTGCCGCCACTTCAATGTTGTGCGGGAGGATGAAACAGTCTATGGCTGGGGTCATTATTCTGTGGGCGGGAAGATCCTCAAGTCTGAAGAAACCGTCTGCAAGGTATTTTTCCACTTCGTTCAATACTCCCTCGTCCCTCCCCATTCCCACTAATATCTCAAGCTCGTCAGAGGAAATATCGTTTTCCCGCGTGCGGTGCCCCATGTCGTCCCCGAAGACCCTTATGAAAAAGCCGGAGACAAACAGTATCGCCCACCTGAGCGGGGTAACCGCCAAGTGAAAGAAGTAGAGGGGAAGGGCCACGGCCTTAGAGATGCTCCTTGGGAATTTCACCCCCGCGGTCTTGGGGACTATTTCCCCGAACACAAGGAGGGTAGGAGAAGCTATGGCGAGGGAGATAAGGGCGACTGTCTGCTCAGGGGTGTCCTGAAGATGCTTTCTCACGGTAAGGCCTATCACGCTTGAGTAGGCTATGTTGAATATCTCATCAGCCAACAGAACAGTGGTTATAAGCTTGTGGGAGTTGGAGAGAAGCTTTTCTATTGCAGCCGAAACCCGGCTTCCCTGTTTTGATATGCTTTCTCTCTGCGGACGGCTGAGAGAGAAAAGTGCCCCCTCGCTGAAGCAGAAAAACGCTGAGCAGCACAGAAGAAAAAAAATCAGAGTGAAATTTTCGCCCAAGTAATATTACCTCAGCAGAAGTGCTCAAACCCCTCGGTATCATAAAAAACCTCCCCGCTTCCATCAAGAAACCTTATTTTTCCACCGCCGGTGACCAGCCCTATTCTCGAGATTGGCACTTCGCAAAGTCGGGACACCTCTCTGACGGAGGCGCGGGCGTGTGCCTGGGAGGTAAAAAGAAGCTCATAATCTTCTCCCCCACAGATTGCGAGGCTGTAACTGTCCTCGCAGAAACTGCTAGACACGGAGAGAAAATCGGGGGAAAGAGGTATGTCGCGAAGTTCCACTTCGGCACCGAGCCCATGGGCGGAAGTAAGTCTTCCAAGATCACGGAGAAGTCCGTCGCTTATATCTATCATCGAAGAGGCGATTCCACGCTCCGCAAGCATCCGGCCCGCAGCAATGCGCGGAGTGGGCTCAAAATGCCTTGAGACAAACCTGCCATACCCTCTGGTGATAGACCCATGGCCGCCCGAGAGCACCCTGAGACCGAGAGCCGAGTCACCCAGAGTTCCCGTCACGTGTATGTCATCTCCCACGGCGGCACCAGAGCGCCGGACGATTTTCCCGCCATCAATTTCACCAAGAGCCGTTACGCTTATGAAAACTGTCTGCGATTCTGACAGGTTGCCGCCGATCAGGCATAGCCCGAACTCCCGGCAGCCATCCTCCACTCCTTGGGAGAGATCTTCTATGAATTGCTTGGCGTCCTCGCGGCGGCAGCCAAGCGAGCAGAGCAGATAAGCAGGCGAGGCACCCATTGCCCCTATGTCACTTATCGCCACGAGCACAGCCTTTTTGCCAAGTTGCCGCGCGCTCTGAGTTCCCGGGAGGAAGTGAACCCCTTCAACCAGCACGTCTGTAGAGGCTACTAGGCAGTTTTTTTCTTTGATTTTTACGACAGCGGAATCGTCCCCTATCCCCATTAAAACTTCTTTCTGAGTAACCTTGAATCTCTTTGCCAAAAATTTCAAGGCGTCTTCTTCACCCATTTCTAGTTCCACAAAAAATTGTATTGTAAACGCAGTTGAGTGTCAATCACCTGAGGACTGACTTCCAGTTCCTACATGCTGGAAAAACAGGGTTTTAGGAGACTGAACAAAGGTATGAAATATACGGAGGCGCACCAATTTAATTGCAATCTATATTTGACACCAAAACCTGACGTATTTACAATTAATTCTCACTTTCCGAAGGGTGGTCGGTTTTTCCATATGGCCTGCGTTTCAGGCTATTTATTACGTTTTTTCAGGAGAACTATTGTTGAAAAAAGGGGAAGCCTCACGTGAAGACTTGGTTGATGAAATTGTAGAACCGGAACAGAAAAGGCAATTTGACTGGGACACAGTTCTTGAAAAGGTAAAAAAAGATCTTTACTTCCCCCCTTCTTGGCTGTTTTCCATAAAAGTCGCGAAGACGGAAGGCAAGCTGGTCGCCCTAGAGGCCAGAACTCACTTTCAGGCCCTGTGGGTTAAGAACCACTACCTGCATCTCATAAACGAGACCACACGGAAACTTTACGGAGCAAATTCTTTCGAGGTAACCATAAATGCCGATGATGAAGAGAGTTCTAACCAAAAAAAACAGAAAAAAAATGGGAAAAAAATTCGGCAGAGCTGGGAATCGCGAGACCTTGAGGAAGCAAGTTTCTTCAACTCTGCAAATACTTTTGAGAACTTCGTTGTAGGGCAGAGCAACCAGTTCGCCCATGCCGCCTCGTATGCAATAGCCGAGAATCCCGGCATGGCATACAACCCTCTTTTCATACACAGCGGGGTTGGTCTTGGGAAAACCCACCTAATCCACTCGATAGCAAACCATATATCCAGAAAATACGAGAACCGCCTGAACACCTTTTGCATCTCGGCCGAGCACTTCACAAACGGGGTTGTGCAGAGCATAAAAACCGGTTCGATGGACAAGTTCAGAAACCTCTACAGGTTTAACTGCGATGTTCTATTGATAGACGACATACAGTTCATAGCTGGAAAGGACAGTACACAGGAAGAGTTTTTCCATACTTTTAATTCACTTTACACGGCAAAAAAACAGATAGTGATAACCAGCGACAAGCCCCCGAGCGTGATGAAAAACTTTGAGGAACGCCTGAAGTCGAGATTTGAGTGGGGGCTTACGGCCGACATACAGACACCCGAAGTGGAAACCAAGATGGCCATTATAGAAAAAAAAGCTGAAGAGGAAAAAATAGAAATTCCTGTAGAGGTCTCCTCATTTTTGGCGCAAAACGTCATCTCAAACATAAGGGAGCTTGAAGGTTCACTAAACAAGCTGTTTGCCTACTCAAGAATGTTAAACGAAGAAATAACGCTCGAGATGTCGAAAAAACTGCTAAGGGGACTTGTGAAGAAAGAAACCCCGAAGGTAATAACCATAGAGCTTATTCAGAAAGAAACAAGCGCGTTTTTCGGAATGACTGTGAAAGACCTCAAGTCAAATCAGAAGCGGAAGAAAGTTTCTGAACCAAGACAGATAGCAATGTTTCTTTCCAGAAAATATACGTCCTCGTCGTTTCCCGAGATAGCGAGCAGATTCGGCGGTAAAAATCACTCCACCGTGGTACACGCTGTAAAAAACGTGGAAAATAAAATCAGCAAAGACCTTGCGGTCTCGAATTCCGTTGCGGCAATCTCTGCAATTTTGGAGAAGTTCATAACGTCCTGATCCTCCCCGTGAACAGGAACTGTCAAAAGATACTGAAAAACCTGTCACAGAATTTTCATTTCCCCTCATTGCTCAAATGAATTGGGTCAGGTGATGTGAAAATCTGTCATAGAAAACAAAACCTATTAACAGCCGGGAGGGCGCTTTTTTTGGGGGTTTCAGACCATTTCACCAAAATCACCCTTTTCACAGGTACTATTACTACGACTACTAGTAAAGTAGTTTTTCTTAAAAAATATTAAAGTAAAAGAAGAAATCCATTTAGGAGCTGTTGTTTATGGTTTTGTCCCCGAAAACTGGTTATTATTTTCCAGAGGTGCATTCACTTACGATAGCAAACTATAGCGAAGCGAAACGATTTTGCGGGAGTGGAGGTTTTTTCTCATATGAAGTTTAAAATCAAAGGCGGGGAATTTTCAAGAAAGCTCGGAATGATACAAGGAGTTGTGGAGAGGAGATCCACGATGCCTATTCTCTCCCATGTTCTAATGAGTTCTACGGACAGAGGAATGCTTCTTAAAGCTACGGATCTCGAAAACACTGTCACTGTACTCTGCGATGTTCAAAGCGAAGAAGAATTCAGCATGGCGGTTCCCGCCGGAATACTCTCGGATCTTGCAAGGGAGATGAGGGAGGAGGAAGAGATATCGGTCAAGTTTACAGAGAACAACTGGATAGAGGTTGTCACCAGTTCCGGTTCTTTTAGAATAGCCGGGCTTTCGGGCGATGATTTCCCGAGTATGCCCGAGGTTTCTCCGGGGGACCTTTTTTCAGTTTCATCAGAAAGCCTTGAAGATATGGTCTCCAAAACGGTTTTTTCCATATCCGACGATGAAATGAGAAAAAGCCTATCGGGGCTATTCTTCGAAAAAAGAGGAGATCAGGTTCTGAGGCTGGTAGCGACTGACGGTCACAGGTTAAGCTTTGTTGACGAGACGCTTGAAGGCCTTCACCTCGCAGACGACATCCTTGTTCCTAAGAAAGCGGTTATGGAGATAAGAAAGCTTCTTCGCCTGTCGAAAAACGTCAGGATCGGAGGAAGCGGGAATTTCTTCGTTTTTGAGCTTCCGGACGAAAACCTTATCTTCACATCTAGGTTGATTGAAGCGGATTTTCCCGACTACATGCAAGTGGTTCCTGTCTCGACCAAGAACATGGTCAGGGTTAATTCCGAGCAGCTTTTGCTGGCACTCAGGAGGGTTTCCCTTTTCTCCGCAGACAACGTGAAGGGCGGTGGCAGGTTCGTCGAAATGGTTTTTGACAAAGGCAGATTATTGCTCGATGCCCATCTAAGTACGGGAGAAGGAAAAGAAAGCATACCGGTTGAATATTCAGGGGAGGAGGTCAGGCTTGGTTTTAACTTCACTTATTTTCAGGAAGTTCTCGATGTAGTGGGCTCTGAAGAGGTGGTGATCGGGTTTTCGGGTCACAAAAATCCCGTTTATCTGGCTCCATGCGAGGACAGCAAGAAGCAGGAAGGCTACATGAACGTGATAATGCCGATGGAACTTGATACCAAGGCTCAGGGGCAGTAGGGGGCGTAAATACTCGTACATTTCCCATGCTAGGTGGATTTATCGGAGTCGACTTTTCTGGCGCTGAGGTCAGGACGGTAACCGTGAGGAAAGGCCTCAGGGGGACTGAAACCAGGAAGGCATCTTCGGGCGGTGGCGATGTTCAGAATTTTCTTCGAAACGAAGCTTCTCTCGGAACAAGGGCCGTGGCGGGAATCAGTTTCTCTCCTCTTCTCCTCAGGTTTCTCAGGTTTCCCTTCTCAGATTCAAAGAAAATCAGGGGTGTGTACCGCTTTGAGCTTGAAAACTCTACCGGTTTCGCCTTAGGAGAAGAGGTACTTTCAGACTACCATGAGATAAAGAGGCCCGAGGGAGCTGAAATCATAGTTGCTGCCTTTGGAAGGGAAGTGTTCGAGGAGTACCTGGATTACATTCAGGGGTCGGGACTAGATCCCGATCAGGTGACTTTTTCCCCGGTCGCTTTTTCCTCCCTCGGGGAGTTTCTCAGGGAGCCAAGACCGCTTCTCGTTATAGACGCAGATTCTGACCATCTTAACTTCTCGTTTTTCGACCAAGAAGGGCTCAGCAGGGTAAGGAACTGCGATGACGCCATGGGAAAAATAAAAAAACAACTTGGCGTCGAAAAACTTAACCTTAAAGAGATAAACTCAGACGACCGAAAAAGAAAGGCTTTTCTTGAAAGCTGTCGTTTTATCGCTGCGGAGATAATAAGCACCACCCGTTACTTTGAGGGGGAAGCAGGAGAGGCAGTAAGCAGTTTCGTCCTGACCGGCGGGATCTGCGGGGTGTCTGGGGTTTTGGAAAAACTAACAGAGCTTCTTGGGAAGAAGGTGGAAAAAATTTTCATAGAGCCCTTGGGCCGTGAGGACTCCCCATTTTTTGCTAAAGCTTACGCTTTGGCTCTTTACGGGGGTTTTTCCGCAAAGAGCGGCAGACTTAACCTCAGAAGAAACGGCTACCGCCCTCGAGGTATGGCGAGAGAGCTTCTCAAAGAGTTCAAGGTTCCTGTGGCACTTGGCGCCGCGCTGATTTTTATGGTGATTTTCGCACGCGCAACCGAAGTAGTCTCTGCAAGAGGCAAGATCAGCTCCATGCGTTCCGAGATGAGGACTGAACTTGCCAAGGAATTCCCCGGAGTTGCAGGAACTCATGACCCGTTAGATTTTTACAGTGAAAAGCTTGAAGTAATCAGCCGCAGGCTTGAGATACTCAAGCAGGTAAAAGGTTCTCACAGTCCCCTTGAGATACTCACGGCAATCTCGTCATCATTCCCCGGGGATGTTGGCTTTTCGATTGACGAAATAAGGATCGAAGAGGGCGGCAGGGCAAGAATATGGGGAAAGAGTGACTCATACGAGGATATAGCTTCAATAGAGAAAAAGTTTTCCGATTCGGGAACTTTCACCCAGGTGAAGATGGGAAAGGTTGGAAAGGCTGTTAACAACAGACTCAAATTCGAGATTTCGATGGTGGCGAGGTGAAAGTGGAGAGATTAGCAAAGATACTGTCGCCCGTACTTAGGCGAATATACTTAGCTTTTCAGAGCAGGGTAGCCGAACCTCTTGAGAGAAGGATAAGGGCCTTTATAGACAGGGGAATTTTTTCCCAGAGGGACATTCGAGCCCTGAAGATAGCCTCCGCCGCGCTTTTCGTATTTGCTCTTTTTTTTCTTTACAGGGGAGTTTACCCTGAGGGAACAACTAGAAGTGAAGTAAGCCAGATAAGGCTTCAGCTAAACGAAATGAGGGCCCTCAAAGCAGAGTATTCCTACTCCAGAGACATTCTTGCTAAGATGAGTGGCTCCATGGAGGAGGAAAAGGAGGCGCTGATTTCCGTGGTTGAGAAAACACTTATTAGAAACGGCATAGACCGCCGTTCCTTTTCGATAAAGGGAGTTAGTCCATCGTCAAGGAGCAAGGGGATAGAAAGGAAAAGAGCCGTACTTGTAGACATAAACAAGGTGGCTGTCCCCAGAGTGCTCAACGTTCTCTACACTTTCCAGAAAAGCAAGACCATACTCAAGGTCTCTGACCTCAGGATAAAAACCAGGTTCGACAACCCGAATCTCACGGACGTTTCGTTCCGCCTGTCCACTTTTTCCTTCAGTGAATCGTGACCGGTAATATAATTTCCGATGAGAATAAATACCAGAATCAAAATGCCGGAAAAAATATCTCCCAGACTCTATGTCGGGCTGTTTTTTGCCCTTTTCCTGCTTTTTCTCCTTATTGGATTTCCGCGGGACGCGGTTGAAAAAAGGATTGTCTTCGAGATACAGAGCGAGTCCCCTGTGCCGATTCTTATAGGAAGTGCGTCTTTAAAAGGTATTTCATCAGTTGAACTGAGAGATGTGCGTGTGGTCCTCGGGGAAGGAGGCTCGCTTCTGGTTGACAGGGCCGGCATCAGTGCTGGACTTTTTTCCATTGTTTTTTCAGACGAAGCCCGCATCTCCTTCTCCGCCGAAGCCTACGGAGGGAAAATAGACGGCGCTTTTTCCCAGAACATGAAGAAAAGAAGTCCGACGGGAGCGGAACTGCACGTAAGTTCCATGGAATCTTCGACCGTTTCACAACTTTTTCTCGGGGACAGCGGAGTCTCGGTCGCTGGGAAGGTTGACGCGAGCGTGAAATTTCTCGCAGACGGGGAAGGTGGAGAGATTTCCAGAATAGAGTACCTGGTTTCTAGTCCTTCTTTTTCCGTCGCTGTAGGCAATGTACAGGGTTTTGATATCGGTGAGAAGTATGAAAACCTGAGCGTAGTGCTTCGCGGCACCGCCGACCGTTTCGAATCACGAGTCGAGAAGTTTTCCATCACGGGTCCTCAGATTTCCCTGCAGGCTGATGGAAAAGCACCTTCTCCCCTTCGGTTGAGAAAAGGAGCTGCCCTTGATCTTTCCATTACTTTTAGACCTCCACCGGAAGACATAAAGTTTGCCCTTTTAGGCGGTTTTTTTAGTTCCAGTGCAGACGGCACGTTTTCTGGTAGGATCCAAGGAACACTAGGAGAGCCCAGAATAGCGAAACCCGACGGAGGTCGATAATCCCGTCGCGAAGCGGTTGTGCTATTTGACTTTGATCCTCGCCCTCGCTATTCTTCTAAAAATATTTCCTTAAGATTGCATAATGGCTCCCAACAAAAAACTTGCCTCCTTAAGAAGGGAAATAGACACCCTTGACTCGAGGCTCCTTGAGCTTATAAACAGGCGGGCTGAATTTGCCATAGAGGTAAGCGGGCTGAAGAGAAAAGACTGCTTGGGAGTTTACGACCCGAGCAGGGAAAGGGAGATAGAAGGCAGGATAACGGAGAAAAACTCCGGCCCCCTGTCAGATGAAGATATCCTTTTTGTTTTCAGAGAGATAATATCGCGTTGCCGCTCGCTTCAGCATGATGACAGGAAAATCGCCTACCTAGGACCGGAAGGAAGCTTTTCAAATCAGGCTGCATTTCGGGAATTCGGCGTATCTTCTGAGTTTTTCCCCATGCCCAGCTTCGAGGATGTTTTTGAGGACGTATACGCCAAAAGGGCGGATTTCGGCATACTGCCCGTTGAAAACTCCGTTGAGGGTTCTGTGGGAGACGTCCTTGACATGTTGCTTGAGTGGGATCTTAGCATTTCGGCTGAGTGTTTCGAGCGCATTGAGCTCAGTCTGCTTTCTCTGGGTACGGACATAAGTCAAGTGAAGACAGTAGCCTCCCACCCTCAGGCCCTTGGCCAGTGCAGGAAGTGGATAGCCACGAATCTCTACGGTGTTGCGCTTGTTGAAACTCCCAGCACCGCGGCAGCGGCGAAGATGTCTGCTAGGGACCCGAGTGTCGCAGCAATTGCAAGCAGGTTTGCGGGTTCGATATACGATCTGCGGACGATACAGAGCCACATAGAGGACAGTCCGCGCAATACGACCCGGTTTTTGGTCGTGGGAAGGAATAATCCTCCCCCAAGCGGACAGGACAAAACTTCTATTGCCTTTTCAGTAAGGGATGAGCCTGGAGCGCTTCACAAAGCGTTTTTTCTCCCCTTCTCCGAATCTTCCATAAACCTCACCAAGATAGAGTCCAGACCCTCCCGCGACGGGCAGTGGGAATACGTGTTTTTCGCGGACTTCTCGGGACACCGGGAGGACAGATCTGTAAGGGAAACGCTCGAGAGGGTTGGAGACAACTGCGTTTTTCTGAAGGTGCTTGGATCCTACCCAGCCGGAGCGCCGGTCTGAACTTACCAGAGCGGGCGAGATCCAAATGGAACCCAGAGCAAGCGTAAAAAACCTTATACCCTATGTTCCCGGGAAACCTATAGAGGAACTTGAGAGGGAACTTGGAATCCGCAGCGCGGCCAAGCTGGCGTCTAACGAAAATCCCCTGGGCCCTTCTCCGCTTGCGCAGAAGGCGCTCTCGGAAAATCTCTCCACAGTGAACCTTTATCCCGACGGAGGTTGCTTTGAGCTGCGCCGGAAACTTTCTCGTAAGCTCCGGGTTCCTGAGGACATGTTAATAATCGGCAACGGCTCAAACGAAGTGATAGAAATTGTCGCGAGAACCTTTCTTGAACCCGGTGACGAGGCTATATACGGCAGCCACGCGTTTATCGTTTACCCTATTGTAACTCAATCTCTCGGATGCTCCCATGTTGTCTCACGGATGCCGGACCTCACGCACGACCTTGAGGATATGAGTTCTCTGATCACTGAGAAAACCAGAATCATCTATATAGCCAATCCCAACAATCCCACCGGAACAATAGTCAGAAGGGAGGAGTTCGAGTGGTTTCTCAGGCAGGTTCCCGAAAACATTATAATACTGGTGGACGAGGCTTACTTTGAGTACGTGGACGACCCCGAATATCCTGACACTCTGCGCTACCACACGCTGCGCGAATCGCTTGTGACGGTCAGAACCTTCTCAAAGATTTACGGCCTCGCAGGACTCAGGGTCGGCTACGCTGTCGCGTCCCGGGAGGCGGTCTCCTATATGGATAGGGTGCGCCAACCTTTTAATGTTAACTCGGCGGCGCAGGCAGCTGCGTGCGCGGCACTTGACGACGAGGAACATGTCGCCCGCTCAATAGAGCTTAACCGCACGGGAAGGGAATATTTCCGCTTGGCACTCGGCAATCTGGGGCTCGGATACACAGAGTCTTATGCGAACTTCTTTCTTGTGGATATTGGAAGAGACCCGGCGGCGGTTTACGAGGCCCTTCTTCGCGATGGTGTTATAACCAGACCTGTGGGCGGATACGGGCTCAAGACACACCTCAGGGTAAGTTTTGGGCTTCCCGGGGAAAACGAAAGATTTATTGAATCGCTCAGGAGAATTCTCGGAAAATGACTTTTGAAAAAGTGACGGTGGTGGGCCTTGGGTTGATAGGTGGCTCTCTCGCGGCTGCCCTTCGCGAATCGGGGGAAGTCGGGGAGGTCTTCGGTGTGGAGAGGGATTCTGATTCCCTAAGTTTCTCACTTGAAAACGAAATCATAGACTCGGGTGCCCGTGAAATTGGCCCCGCAATCTGGGGATCGGATGTAGTGATCGTGGCGACCTACGTGAACAACATAGCGCAGGTGTGCGGCGAAGTTTCCGGGTTTGTTTCCTCAGGCACGGTGGTTTGCGACACTGGAAGCGTCAAGGCACCCATAGTGAGACGGATGGAGAGAGGTCTGCAGAACATCCGCTTTGTGGGAGCTCATCCCATAGCAGGGAAGGAAACCTCGGGTGTAAGGGAGTCTTGGGCAGGTCTTTTTTCCGGAAAAAGATGTGTTGTTACCCCGATTGAGAGTACATGTCCCGAAGCACTTCTTGCGGTAAAGAAGCTTTTTTGGCTTGCGGGAAGCGAGGTGGTCGAGATGGACCCCAAATCACACGACGAGGTGTTTTCACTCGTAAGCCATCTTCCCCATGCGGTTGCCTATTCGCTTTTGGGAGCCGTAGGTTCTGGAGGAGGGGAGAGAAACCTTTTTGACTTTTCGGGAGGGGGACTTGCCGACTTCACCAGAATTGCTCTCAGCTCCCCGGAGATGTGGGCGGGAATTTTTATAGAGAACCGCGAAGCGCTTCTGAGCGCTATACGAGGCTTTGCGGGAAAGCTCGGGGAGATTGAAAAAGCCGTCGCCTTGGGTAAGGTGGAAGATCTTGAGGTACTTTTGAGAGAAGCTAGGGATTCCGGGATCAATAAGGAGAAGCGAGAAGAGAATGTCCGGGAAAATAAAGAAAACTGACGAGCAGTGGCGGGAGGAGCTCTCAGAGGAGCAGTTTCTTGTCACAAGAAAAAAAGGCACCGAGAGGGCTTTTACAGGAAAGTATCATAATCATCACGAAAAAGGAATATACGTCTGCGTATGCTGTGGGCAAGAGCTTTTCCGTTTTTCCAAGAAGTTTGATTCCGGCACCGGGTGGCCGAGCTTTTGGGACCCCATCTCGCGGGAGAACGTGACAGAGAGGGTCGATCACTCCCATGGAATGACAAGAACCGAGGTTCTGTGCTCAAAATGCGACGCTCACTTAGGGCACGTTTTCCCTGATGGTCCCCGGCCCACCGGGCTTAGGTACTGCATAAATTCTGCCTCTCTGGATTTCAGGGAAGCGGATGAGGAGTAGGAAAAGTGGCGACGGGTGGGATCGAACCACCGACACAGGCCTTATGAGAGCCCCGCTCTACCCCTGAGCTACGCCGCCCCACAAAAAAGCAGATCAAGAGGCAGGAATTATACCGGAAGTCCGACGGGATTCAACGCTCTAAGGTTCCGTCCCTTTGGCCTCTGCAAAACGTATTCCGCTGTTGGCCGGGGGAGGCGAAGCATCCTGATCCGCATGTTTCATTATGATCCACAGTCTGTCACTTACTATAACGGGATTGTAGCTCTCCCACCGCCTGACCTCAGGTTCATCCACATCGCGCCTCAGTATTCTGACATTGCCAAATTCACGCTCAAGGGAGTAACCGGACAGGGAAACTACAGGGTTCTCAGACACTATGTGGGTTACGGAAAGCAGAGCTGTCTTGAGGTTGGTAAAATTCGCCGGGCCTCTCACACTATCATAGAAAGGTATTTTTCTATGCAGGTAGTAGTAGCCTGGCAGGTTTGCATAATAGCGGTCAACGTGCCAGACTGCTTCAACCCCCGGAGCGCGTGAAAGATATCTGTAGGCGTCAAAAACTGTGTCGCCACCGCCAACGAAACTCCCGATCCCTATGCCTCCCATCCCATAGACCCTGTATATATGGTTCTGATAGGGAAGTGCCTTGAAAACTCCTGCCAATGAAACCAAAGCGAAAACGCCCACGGCCACGCCTGCAACCAACCGAGCCCTTCCCAGACGGCTCGCAAGTTCCGCGATGATGTCCGAGCCGAGAAGAAGCCAGAGAGGGATTACGGCGAAGATGAACCGGTACTCCTTTTGCGCTTGAAAGGAATGAAACAGCAACACTGCGGCGATGGGCGCGAGCAGAAAACCGTAGCGTCGCAGGTCGAGGAGCCCCAGAGCCACGCAGAGCGCACCTAACCCGCCCCCTGCAAGCAAAAACCAGAGTAGAAACTGGTGGGAAGGGGTCTCCATCAACACTTGCCCTATCACAAGGTTGAAGCGCAAATTTGTAAGGTAGGAGTGAAATAGTCCGCCGTTCCATGTTGCCGCGTCGAATATACCAATTGCGAGGAGAAAAAAGGCTGTTGCAAGCCCTAGAGTGATTTTTCTTCTGGTCAGCACGAATGCCGTCCCCAGAGCCAGAAGTGAAAGCGGCGCGTACTGAACCCGCACGGCCGTCGCCAGCACTGCAGTGAGTGCTGCAACTGTTTCTCTTTTTCCCGAAGATTTTTGCCCGGCGCTCCGAATACAAAGCCAGAAGGCGACCACAAGCAGTGCGGTAGCTACAAACTCTGTCATCGGCTTGTGTGCGAAAACCACCAGCTCGTACCAAAACGCTCCAGCCAGAAGAGCCACCCTAGCTGCGGCCTCACTGAAGTGATTACGCGTGAAAAAGTACATTCCAGCGGGGATGAGTAGCGAGAACGCGCAGAAAAAAAGCTTTACTCCCCCGACGTACCACACGGGTTCCCCAAGCCCGACAATGTCAAACAGCTTGATTACGCAGGCAGTTATCCCCGGAACTAGCCACGAGCGAGCTCCGTAGAAGTATTCCCAGTAGGTTACGCCGTTTCCGAAAACGAGCTGGTGTGCTGGCTCGAGGTACTGCATAATCTCGTCTGGATGCAGAATGAAGTCGCCTGAGAGTGCCACGGCCGAACGCACGATGAAACCTAAGAGGAGAACAAGTGGCAGGTGTTTCCAGACGGGTTCATCCGGGGTGCGGGGGTGAATCAGGGAGATAAGAAAACGTGTAGGTTCTTCTCCGGTTTCCTTTCCTTTAGTCATTGAGCTTAGTCCTCTTTCCCGTTGCACAGGAGCGTCTGGAAGCGAGAAGAATGACCCGGAATCTAGCCGCACCGAGGAACCTCTTTGCGGATCAGATGGCTGCAGTTGGGCGGCTCTCCGGTTTCTTCTTTATAAGCCCGAGGTCCAGAAGTTTTTTGTAGGTCTTGGTGTGGGAACCATAAAGGGAGAAGGTGTCTATGTCTTCGGGTTTGTCTATGTCGATGCTTATGTTCAGATTTTTGTAGACCTCATACGGTACGTACCTTCGCTCTGCCTCCTCCCTGTGCTTTCTGAAGCTGTCGTTTCCGAACAGCGATGGTATGCTGTCGGGAGGTTTTCTCAGTATGGCGTTTGTGCCGAGTTCGTCTTCTGAAGGCACCAAGACCACAGATTTACCCTTTTTTTCCTTCTCAAGTACGAAGTCGAGATCCTTACCGGTTACAAGAGGCGCGTCGCCTGGAATTACGAGAACCGATTTCGCGCCCATCTTTCTGCAGACCTGAATCGCCAGATCAACCGACGAACTCTCCCCGAGCTGGTTTTCTTCCCTTATGACGTCAAATCCTTCTTGGAGGGCCATTTTTTCCGCTTTCCTGTCTACCGTTACAATAACCTTGTTGTCGGCGAGTTTTGAGTTTGCGACCGCGGAAAACACATCTTCGAGCATCACGTAGGCAAGTTCGGTTCTCTGCTTCTTGCTGAGTACCGAGGCGAGCCTTTCGTTCGCTCTTGAAAGATCTTTTACTGGAATCAGTATGAACTTCAAAGCCGCCACCTCACGAGTCATCACCCCTATCCAGTCTATTTTATCACAAGTTCGCGGAGGTTCCCATATCCATGAACTTGGAGGAAAACCCGAAGCGATAAATTAAACAAGACATTCATTGTCTCCTAAATAAAGACTTTTGAGCATAGTAGGCTATCAGAAAACTGTTCATAATACTCTGAATAGGTGAGAAAAAGGGACTCAAGGTATCAAGAGGAAAATGCTAATATTTTAAAAATACAAGGCTGTAACCCCGAATTTTCGGTCTCGGGAAACTTAGGGAGATCGTGCTTTTATTCACGAATTGCAACGCTTCGGAGACCTGCATAGTTTGTTGACAATGAAATGCACCTGCATATACAATGATTATCTGAAATCCATTACCGCGTCGCGGAAATTAAGGAGCCAAGTCCAGATAATGACCCGAAGAGCCGTTTTAAAAAGAGAAACCTCCGAAGTCAGTGCCAGCGTTGAGCTTGATCTTGATGGAACCGGGAAATTCGATATTTCGACGGGAGTGCCGTTTTTTGACCACATGCTGAGTCAGTTCGCAAAGCACGGCTACTTTAACCTCGTCGTTAAGGCCGAAGGGGACATCGACGTCGATTTCCACCACACAGTAGAGGATGTAGGTATAGCGATTGGGGAAGCCTTCTACGGGGCTCTCGGAGACAAGAGGGGGATAACCAGATACGGCCACGCCATAATACCTTTTGACGATGCACTAGTCATGGTGGCCGTTGACCTCAGTGACCGCCCCTGCTTTGTTTTTTAAGG
>JAPOSJ010000111.1 GCA_026709745.1 Candidatus Dadabacteria bacterium
ATATTGTAACTCGGTAAAGGGAGATCGGGGACAGGAGTATTTACTTGCTAAAATGAGTGCTTAATGGCTTTGTCAAGTAACCTTTATAACTCCCGAACTTTTATTATGTGTGATATATTTAGAGACTGAGCATGGAGTAATGAGGAGGATATGCGATGAGTTTCAAAAAGATGCTTTCACTTTTTTTTCTTGTCTTAGCCTTTTTCTCTTTTGCGGATCAAGCTTCTGCGAGTGAACTTGATACCGGCGATACTGCTTGGATACTGATTTCAACCGGGCTTGTTCTTTTCATGATGATTCCGGGGCTTGCACTTTTCTACGGAGGGCTGGTCGGAAAAAAGAATATTCTTTCGGTGCTTATGCAGTGCTTTTCGATTACCGCTGTTGTAACGGTTATATGGACCCTTTTCGGTTACAGCATGACTTTTGACACAACTGGCATGGTAGCGGGAGAGACGGGATTGAACTCCTTTGTAGGAGGTTTCTCAAAAGCGTTTTTAAACGGAGTGGGCGCTGATACTCTTTCGGGAACGATTCCCGAAGTCTTGTTTTTCGCTTTTCAGCTTACTTTCGCGATAATCACTCCAGGACTTATAATCGGGGCGTTCGCAGAGAGAATGAAATTCTCGGCCATGCTTCTGTTCACAGCTTTTTGGGTGATATTCTGCTACTTCCCGATCGCCCACATGGTCTGGGGAGGTGAGGGCTCCTACCTCGGGGACATGGGAGTGATTGACTTTGCCGGGGGGATAGTTGTCCACATTACCGCGGGTACGGCGGCACTGGTGGCGACAATACTGATAGGTAAGAGAAGAGGATATCCCAATCAGCTTCCGCTTCCTCATAACCTCACTCTTACAATGATAGGCACGGCGATGCTCTGGGTTGGATGGTTCGGTTTCAATGGAGGTAGCGCCCTAGCTGCTGGGGGACAGGCGGCCATGGCGGTTGTGGTGACACAGATATCCCCGTGTGTTGCAGCCCTTGTCTGGATATTTCTTGAAAAAGTGAGATCGGGTAAGCCCAGTGCTCTGGGTTTCGCTACGGGAGCTATCGCGGGGCTGGCGGCAATAACACCGGCATCAGGTACGGTGGGCCCTCTCGGAGCGATGGTCATAGGAGCTGCATCTTCCGTACTTGCCTATATCGCGGCTACGTATATCAAGTTCCGTTTCAGTTATGACGACGCGCTTGACGTGGTTGGAGTCCACGGAGTCGGAGGACTGGTCGGAATCATACTGGTCGGAATTTTTGCGTCGACATCTTACGGCGGATCGATAGCGGATCTCGACATAGGAGCACAGCTGGGCGTGCAGGTATACGGAGGCGTATTCACGATTGTTTACACCGCAATAGTAAGCTTCATAGTGCTCAAGATTGTAGACCTTGTCGTCGGACTCAGGGTTGATGATGATGAAGAGAGTCAAGGTCTTGACATAACTGATCATGGAGAGGTGGGCTATTATGACGTCTAGGGCCGGAGCACGGATCCGTGCCCTGCATGGTTTGCAGGTGGGAACTTCTGCACGGGAAAGTACTGTCTGCGCCTGCGGTTACACAGTCGGGGATCCGTGGGTGTTCCCCAAGCAGAGATACTCTCTTTTCGGATGGTTTGTGATGAGCTGTGGGATAAGCTACCCGCCAAAGCAGATCAACATAGAGTGTGAACAATGCGGAGAGATTTTCGACGTGATTAAAGGAGACAGAAGGTTTCTGGAGCAATACATGCTCCGGAACCGCTGATCACATCTTGTACTTGCCGAAATTCTCCTCTGGCATTTCTTCTAGTACTTCGCCTGCGCTCCGATTCTTGTCTCCGACTTTCACGCTTAGGGCTGACTTTACAACATCCTCGTTAACCATGATGCGGCACCCGGTTCTAAGGGCTATCGCTATGGCATCGCTTGGGCGGGAATCCACTAGGATTTCTTCCTCGTCTTTTTTGATGCGGAGACGTGCGTAGAAGGTGTTCTCCTTGAGTTCCGTGATCTCTATTTCGATGACCTCATATCCTGTAGCAGAGATTACGTTTTTGAGAAGGTCGTGTGTAAGAGGTCTGGGTCTCGGAGTTTTCTTGATCTCCATGGCTATGGCGCTTGCTTCCTCAAATCCAACCCATAGCGGAAGACTCTTTTCCCCTCCCTCATCATTTAGAATCACGACGGGCATATCGGTAAATGGGTCAGCAACTATGCAGGAAACCTTCATTTCAAGAAACATTTTTCTCCTCCATTAATTTATGTATTGTCCTCTAAGTGAATTTGCAAGCCCTTCAGTTATTCTTACTTCCACCATCTTTCCGATGAGTTCCTTCTCCCCGGGGAAATTCACTATCCTGTTATGTTCTGTTCTGCCACAAAGCCACGATGAGTCGTTTCTGCTCTCTTCCTCGATCAGTACCAGCTCGGATTTCCCTATCCTCTTCATATTTTTCGCCAGAGAGATCTCCCGCTGGTATTCCTGAAGGCGTGCGAGTCTGCGTCCCGCAGTCGACTCTTCCACCCGTTCTTCGGACCGCCACAGTTCCTCCCCTGCTGTTCCAGGGCGCGGCGAATACTTAAACGAGAAGGAGCTGTCAAAACCCACTTCCTCAACAAGAGTCATAGTTTGCTCGAAATCATCTTCGGTTTCACCCGGATACCCTACTATTATATCTGAAGATATTGCGATATCAGGCATTGCGTCCCTGAGCCTTTTAACCGAGTCCACGTACCAGTTCCTGGTGTAGGTTCTGTTCATCAGCCGAAGTACCTTGTCTGACCCTGACTGCACAGGCAGGTGTATATGGCGACATATCTTGGGTACCTCAGTCATTGATTCCACCATCTTTTTTGTTATGTCTCTGGGATAAGAAGTGGTGAATCTGATTCTCTCAAGGCCTTCGATTTCCCCGAGGTCTCGAAGCAGGTCTCCGAATCTGAGCCTCCCCAGTTTCCAAGAGTTTACGGTCTGTCCTATAAGAGTTATCTCCTTGACGCCTTTTGCGATCAGGTGCCGTGCTTCAGCTATTATATCCTCAAGCGGTCTATTTACTTCCGCCCCCCTTACTGTCGGTACTATGCAGTAGGCACATTTCTTGTTACATCCCTGCTGAATTGACACAAACGCCGTCGGTTTTCCTTCCTGATGATAAGGAAGAACATCGAAAGGTTCTTCCACGTCAAAGGACGTCTCTACTGGTCTTGATTTATTCTCTCTTATCTCTTCTATAAGCCTTGGCAGTCCGGGAATTGCTCTGGGACCGAGCACAAAATCAAGATGCGGTATCCTACGTATGAGGTCATCGCCGTAGAGCTGCGCAACACATCCAGTTACCCCTACTATAAGCTCCGGATTTTTTGTCTTGAGATTCTTGAAGCGCCCAAGACTGCTGAGTGCCTTCTGATCGGCCTTTTCCCTTATGGCACAGGTATTCACGATTACTATGTCGGCTTGCCTCGGGTCTTCGGTCAGACTTGCCCCCAGAGCGTTTCGTATCCTGTCCGAGTCGTACTCGTTCATCTGGCAGCCGTAGGTTTCAAGGTACAGAGTCTCGGTCTTCATAATTAACGGGAATCCTAACGCATGCCATTATAAGTATCAAGTGAGGCAAGTAAAAAGACTTTTGTGGAGCAATTGCCGGTTGGAACAAAATTGAATGACATGTTTTGCGTATTCTTACGCATTCAATTAAAATAAAGGCAAAATGCTCTGAAATCATAGGCGTCAAAGGATGATCTTTTTTATCTTGGTTCTCTTAGTGGAATTTGGAACTTTGGTTCACGGAGAAAATGTAAATGATGGACAAAAAGCTTGAATCTGACTCTTCTAACCTCTCAAACAGGAAAGGCATATTCGCTTGGATGTCCGACATAACCCCGGAGCAGTGGAAGATATTCGGGGTAACTTTTTCGGGATGGACATTCGGCGCTATGAACATCCTGTTTTTCACCTTCGCGGCAGTAAGCATCGCGGATGTTTTCAGTTTATCTCCACAAGCCATCGGCGGAATTTTTTCAGTAATGCTTTTCTCTTCCGCTTTCGGCGGAATTTTTTTCGGTATAGTTTCAGACTATATAGGGAGGGTAAGAGCTATTACCCTGACTATACTTTTTTATTCTTTTTTCACCGGACTAATCGCATTTTCTCCCAACATTACATTTCTTATCGTGTGCAGCATCTTTCTGGGTATTGGCATGGGAGGCCAGTGGTCTTCGGGGCAGGTGTTTGCAGCTGAATCATGGCCGAGACAGCATAGAGGGAAGATTATTGGTATGGTTCAGTCCGGCTGGGCAGTCGGCTACATACTGGCCGCAATACTGGCAACCCTGATATTGTCCTATTTCGAAGTGAGCATTGGATGGAGGATACTTTTTCTTATTGGAATACTCCCGGTGTTTCTGGTTTTCTACATACGGCGCAACCTTTCCGAACCTAAAATATGGCGGAGAGCCTCCCGGATGCGCAAGGAGAAGAGACTGGAGGCATCCGGACAGGAATTTACCCTGAACCAGATATTCAAGGGAGAGCTTCTGCGTTATACCGTACTATGTACCCTTTTCACCAGCCTCTGCATGCTTGCCTACTGGGGACTTACATTCTGGATTCCGCAGTTTCTCGCAAGACCTATAGAGGACGGGGGAATTGGACTCGGTCTCAGGGGATTTATCTGGATAGTGCCGCTCAACCTCGGGGCTTTCTTAGGACTTAACTCTTTCGGTTGGATAAGCGACAAGTTTGGAAGAAGGCCGGTTTTTGCATCTTTCCTTTTTATCTTGGCCATACTGATTTACTTCTTCGGGCAGTCAACGACCTTTACCCAGATTCTCATACTCGGTCCACTGGTAGGGTTTTTCGGAGCTGGTTTCTATTCGGGATTCGGGGCAATGTTCTCCGAGCTGTTCCCGACCAGAGCAAGAGCCACTGCACAAGGTTTCTGCTATAACGTGGGAAGGGGAGTGGGAGCCTTCGCACCTCCTCTTGTAGGCTATGTCGCGGAAGTTAAAGGTTACGGCCCGGCTCTTGTTACAGTTTCGGTTTTTGCCCTTGCTGCTGCCTTTGTCGTTTTTGCCCTTCCTGAAACGAAAGGTAAGAAACTTGATATCTAGCGTCTACCGGAAAAATCCCAGTCCTTACCTTCACACACCCCTTTTTGATTCAAGGAATTTCCATTTACTGTTGACAAACAGTATCTTACATAGGGTTATAGGTATATTAGTTTGTCTATGATTATAAAGAAATTTATAATTCAGTTTTAATTTGTTTGAAACTTTATTGTAAATTTAACGGGTTGGTTTTAGGCATGAAAGATAAGACAAAGAAACGATGGATGTTTTTCGCTGTGACCATATCTGTCCTGTCAGTGGTGTCTTTCACTCCCTTGGTAATTCCTTATGGAGTGGTGGAGCCATATTTCCTGGGACTCCCTAGGACTCTCTGGGCTGGGTTGGGAATATCACTGTGCATATATGTGCTGCTTGCTTTCGCAGTGCTAACATCTAGTGGTCGAAAGTAGGTTGTTTATATCATGAGGAACAAACAGACATGAACAGGGGGATGGCATTTGTTACGGTTGCACTGATATATCTTGCAGTGCTCATAACCCTTGCTGTCATAGGAAACAGGAAAAACAAAGGGGATGAACACCAATTCTTTCTTGCGGGTGGCAACCTTGGAACGATAATTGGCTTTTTAACCTTTTTTGCTACCCTCTACAGTACATTCATATTGATAGGGATGCCCAATTTCTTCCGTGTACATGGTGTGGGAACGTGGATATTCCTTGGCGTTACCGATATGGTCTTGGCTGTTTTCACGCTCTGGCTATCACTAAAGCTGGGGAAAAGGATATCTTCAACTGATTTTCGCAGCATATCTGACCTGATACGTCAAACTTTTCATTCCTACGGAGTTTTCGTGTACATCTTGGGCCTTGTCATATTCCTTGTTCCCTACATAGCAATTCAGATAAAGGGAGCTTCGGGTATTTTAACCTACATTGTTCCCTATGCAGTTCCCCAGTGGGGCTGGGCTCTGATTATACTGCTTCTCATGTATCTGTATTCTTCCATAGGAGGACTCAGGGGCATTATGTACTGTGATTCACTTCAGGGAGTTGTACTGTTTACCGTCATATGGATAATGGCATTTATTGTTTTGGAAAACTTTGGAGGTATTGGAAAGTTAGTTCAGACTGTGGCGCAGGAGGAACCTGCACTTTTGTCTGTTCCCGGTCCTCAGGGTTTGTTATCGGTTCAGTGGCTTATTGCAGGATTTATATCAATTGTGCTATTGCCAGTGTCCCAACCTCAGTTGACTTCAAGGCTCAGCATTCTGAAAGGTTTAGGCGAGAGACGCAGAATTCCGATTTTACATGCGTCTTTCACCTTTCTTCTTCTTATAGCAGGGCTGATAATTGGCTTATACGGTGCGGTTGCAATACCAGCTAAAACGGGTCCGGAGTTTATTGGCAAATTGATACTTGAACAGAATCCTGTTATAGGTGCCGTTGCCATGATAGGTATTCTGGCGGCAGCTATGTCCACATCTGACTCTCAGTTTTTTGCTCTTGGTTCTGAAATTAACAATGCTCTTGGCAGGTTTAGCAGGAAGTTAAAAATATCTCCTATTGTTTTTGTGAAAATAGTTATACTTGTGTTTTGCATAGCATCGTTTGTTGTTGCTATGAAAAGTTCTCAGGGACTTATATCTCTTGCCGTGTCTGGATTCATGGGAACTGCTCTCATGGCACCTATGGTTCTCACTTCAATTTTATGCAAAGCAAGAAGTTTCAATGCCGTAATTCCAGTTGCTACCGGTATCAGTCTAGTCGTGTTTTTAATGTCGTTGTTTGGCCTCGTCCCGAAGATGATAATGGATTTACGCACGGATTTGATACTGCTTTGTGTCAATACCCTGATTACGGTTTCAGTAGTTTTAATTGAACCGAAAAAATAAAACATTCTGGCAGATATCTTGAATTAGAAAACTGCTCAGCCTAAATTGCTTTCAATGCATACCTCCGACAATTTTCACGCTGGTTTTGTACTGCTTAGTCTGAAAAGTATTTTGAATCATTTAAAGTATCCAGATAGTTGAAAAAATTCTCGCTTTTAAGGACATTCTGTCTGCTATGCCAATCAACTTAAAACTTGCACGACAAAGCGAGATGCCAGATCCCCAATTAAAGACAATACGCAAGAGCAAAGTACAGGCCGGATGCAGGGACGGGGTGAAATGTTTCTTTCTGCCTGGATTAGAAAGTACCTTTACATATAGCAGCTTCTGAATTTGTGTATCTTATGCGCGAAAAACTTCCTGAGTTTTCCGAGTTCCTTCCCACCATGACAGGTGTCTACATAATGAAAGATTCGAGTGGAGTCCCGGTCTACATAGGCAAGGCAAAAAACCTTCGCGCACGCGTAATGTCCTATTTCCGGAGGGGCGGAGACAGGGGGCAGATACCCTATCTGGTAAAGGAAACTGACTCGGTTGACTATGTAGTTACTGAAACGGAGAGTGAAGCCCTTTTCATCGAAAACTCCCTTATAAAACGTCACAAGCCCAAGTACAACATACGACTTAAAGACGACAAGACGTTTTCATCCCTTCGTCTTTCTGTGGGGGAGAAATTTCCAAGGCTTTCGCGTACGAGAAAGGTTCGGGACGACGGATCGCTTTATTTCGGACCGTTTGCCTCCGGGAAGTTTCTCAAGAGCACTGCAACATTGCTCCACCGGTTTTTTCCGCTTCGGGACTGTACGCCCAGCAAGTTTGAAAGACACCGAAGCCGTCCCTGTCTTAACTACTTTGTCAAACTCTGCTCAGGTCCATGCGCGGGCAAGATTTCTGAGGAGGACTACGGGGAGCTTGTGAAACAGGCGACGTCGTTTCTCCGTGGGGAAAGAAATAAGCTTGCGAAGATGATCAGAGAGAAGATGGAGAGGGCCTCTGAGGAGGGCAGGTACGAGAATGCTGCCTATTACCGGGACCAGCTCGTGAGCCTTAAGGAAAATGCCGAGATTGAAAGGTCTAACTCCTCAAGGTTCGAAGACATGGACATAGTGGGTTTTTACCGGGAATCACAGCAGTATGAATTTACCGTCCTGCTTTCAAGGGGCGGTTCCGTGGTTGATAAGTTAGATTTTTCGGTAACCAGCCCCCAAGGGGATGAAGCGGAGTGTTTGAGAGAGTTTCTGGGCAGATTTTATTTTTCCGATCACTATATTCCCAAGAGAGTTTTGCTTCCTCTTTCCGTAAGAGACCTGGAGGGTTACGTACAGTGGCTTACCGAGAAAAGGGGAAAGAGAGTTTACGTCGAGGTGCCTCTTAGCGGACCTAAGAGCGAGCTTCTGCACTTCGCGATGAAAAATGCACCCGAAAGTTCATGGAGAAAGCCTGAGGAAAAAGCCAGGCAGGGCACTCTTCTTCGAAGCATAAGGAAATCAGCCGGGATAAAGCGGGTTCCCTATACGATAGAGTGTTTCGACATATCGAATATCCAGGGACAGCAGACGGTCGCGTCACTGGTCAGGTTTCGAAACGCTCGTGCAGAAAGGGACAGGTACAGAAGATACAGAATTACGACCCCATCGGGTCCAGATGATTTCCGGTCGATGTACGAAGTAGTTTATAGAAGGGCTCGCCGGGCTGAGGAGGAGGGCTGGGACCTTCCGGACCTCATTCTTATAGACGGAGGGAAGGGGCAGCTAAACGCCGCCTACGCGGCGCTTCGGGACTGTGGGGTGGAAAACGAAGTTGATCTCGCCTCGATAGCGAAGACCGAAGGACGGGCAGGAGATGACAGGATTTACGTGTGCGGAGATAGAGAGCCCCGCGATTTTTCGTCAAACAAAAGGGGCGTCTACTTTTTGATGAGGATAAGGGATGAGGCGCACCGATTCGCAATCACCTATCACAGGGAATTGCGGAAGAGCAAGGCTTTAACTTCACAGATGGATAGCGTTCCCGGCATAGGAAAGAAAAGAAAGCTTCTGCTTCTTAACCACTTCGGAAGCGTGGAGAAGATAAAAGGGGCTACAGCCGAAGAACTCGCTTCCATAAAGGGGATGACGAAACAGTCAGCGCGCAACCTAAAGGAGTTTCTGCGCTGACAGGATGTCACCATTTTTTCTCTGGCCCTAAAATATTAAGCGTAAAAAACATTCATGAGCCGGTACGCAGAGGAGTTGCTACTCCGTTTCAGCGAACGGCAGGGGGTTTCTGCAGATCATTTCGGGAACGCAACAGGTAGGAAACCCAACATGGTTACTCAAGTAGCGGAGTCGTTCGGACACTGGATTGATCATGAGCTTTGATTCTTCCGCCCGCGATAGGGACTGAATCCGTATCGTCTAAGGCTGAAGACAGAATTCAAGTATGGCCTTTCCTACATGAAGCTTATTCTCGGCCTGCGTAAAGGCGATGCATCTCGGACTGTCCATTACTTCCGCTGTTATCTCTTCTCCCCTGTGAGCGGGAAGACAGTGCATTATCAGGGGCTTTCTGTGGCATGAGGAGAGAAGTCTCTCGTTTACCTGAAAGGGGCTGAAAACCTTGGTACCCTTTCCTTCCTCCCCCATGCTTACCCAGACGTCGGTGTAGATAACATCAGCGTCTCTCACCGCGGCGGCCGGGTCGCAGGTGACTTCAATTTCCGAGTTCCCGAGTTCCTTTGCCTCACCCATAATCGTCGGGCTAGGTTCGTTGCCCGGGGGAACCGCAACCGAAAGTTCAAAACCCATTATTGCGGAGGCGGCAACGAAGGAATTGGCGATATTGTTCCCGTCGCCGAGAAAAGCAAGCTTGAATTTCTCAGGGTCTATTCCCTGCTCTGAAACTGAAAAGAGATCGGAGATTATCTGTGTTGGATGTTCAAGGTCGGTAAGGGCGTTTATCACGGGCACTGTAGAGTTCTCCGCGAGTTCAAGGGCTTTTTCCTGTCCGTAGGTTCTTATTATTATCCCGTCAAGGTAGGAGGAGAGAATCTTCGCCGTATCTGCTATGGTTTCTCCCCTTCCGATCTGGGTATCTGACGGGTTCATGTAAATCGCTTGGGCACCCAGGTCGAAAAGGCCCGATTCGAAAGAAATCCTTGTTCTGGTTGACTGTTTTTCAAAAAGTAGACCCACTGACATACCCTTGAGGCTTTTTGGGCTCTCTTCCCTTTTTTTAAGGTCCTTCAGTTCGCCTGCGCGGCGGATTATCTCCTTAATCTCGTTTTTTTCAAGGTCTGAGATGGAAACAAGGCTCTTAGCCACTAGAAACTACCTCCTCGATGGATTTTGCTATTAGAGTGACAGCAAGATCAATTTCTTCTTTGTTCGTGTTAAGCGGAGGAAGAATACGAAACACCCGCTCGACGGTAAGTATAACCAGAAGTCCGTTTTTAACTGAAACCGAAAAACAGTTCCGTGCGAAGGTGCTATCCGAGAACTCAACCCCGATTATAAGTCCCTTTCCTCTTATTCCCCTTACATGCTCGGGATATTTTCCCTGCACCTCTTTAAGCTTGCCGAGAAAATAGTCTCCGAGTTCTCCTGCTCTTTCGACCAGATTTTCCCGAAGCATCGTTTCGATCGTGGCACAGGCCACTCCTGTGGCTAGGGGGTTTCCGCCGAAAGTGCTTCCGTGTGCCCCGGGAGTGAAGTGCTTCGCCACATCATCCGTAGCCAGAACCGCTCCGCACGGCATCCCTCCGCCAAGAGCTTTTGCGAGTGCTACTATGTCGGGACTTACATTCTCGTGTTCGTAGGCAAACAGTTTTCCTGTCCTTCCCATCCCGACCTGGACCTCATCAAGTATGAGCAAAGTGTCGCTTTTCCCGCAGATATCACTTATTTGCTTTAGGTATCCCGGGGGTGGGACTACAACTCCGTTTTCTCCCTGTACCGGCTCGAGAATCACCGCGCAGGGGTTTATCTCGGCTGCCAGGCGGGCGATTGCCTCAGGGTTTCCATACGGAGTGAAGTGGAATCCTTCGAGAAGAGGGGAAAATCCTTGCCTGTATTTTTCAGATCCCGTTGCACTGAGTGCCCCGAAAGTTCTTCCATGAAAAGCTCCTTCGGTTGAAATGACTGCGAATTTTCCGCCGTTTTCCGCTCCCCATTTCCTGGCGAGCTTTATCGAACCTTCAACGGCTTCAGTTCCACTGTTACAGAAAAACACCTTGTCGGCAAACGAGTTTGAAACGAGTATCTCAGAGAGTGTGTTCTGGTTCTCTATGTTAAAGAGGTTTGAGGTGTGAATCAGTTTGGAAATCTGAGATGTTATTGCATCCGTGATCATGGGGTGACAGTGCCCTAGATTGTTAACAGCTATCCCGGTCGTGTAGTCAAGATACTTTTTCCCCTCTGTATCCCAGAGCCATGAACCTTTCCCCTTCCGCATCGTTATGGGGAGACGGCTGTAGGTCTCCATCAGGTATTTTCCCATCGGGTCTTTCGTTTTCCCTGACCTCAAAGGGTTATCTCCGTGCCTATTCCAAGATCGGTAAGAAGCTCGAGTATAAGAGCCCTTTTTACTTCACCGTTTATTATATGTACCTTTTCTGTACCTTCTTCTAGGGCCTCAAGAGCGCACATCACCTTGGGGATCATTCCGCTGTTTATCGTTCCGTTCTTGATAAGTTTCTCGGCCTGCTTCTTAGTCACGGAGGATATGAGCTTTCCTTTCTTATCCATGATACCGTCAACATTGGTAAGCAGTATGAGTTTTGCGGCACGAAGCGCTCCCGCTATCTTCCCTGCCACGTGATCCGCGTTTATATTGTAGGTAGTTCCATCATCACTCAACCCTATTGGAGCTATAATTGGAATGATATCTTTGCCTTCAAGTACTTTGATTACCTCGGGATTTATTTCCTGAACTTCGCCCACATAGCCGAGGTCTGTGTCCTCGGGAATATTCATACCGTGTTTGGAGGCAAATTTGCGAAGGTCGAACTTTTTAGCTTTTATAAGTTTTCCTTCCTTGCCCGAGAGTCCCACAGTTTTCATTTGATGGCGGTTTATCGACGTTACGATCTGCTGGTTTATTTTCCCGACAAGCACCATCTCGACCACTTCCATTACCTGTCTGCTGGTAACACGGAGCCCGGCTATGAAGTCGGATTTTATTCCCATAGTATCAAGATACTCTTGAATCTGGGGTCCTCCTCCATGTACTACTACCGGTTTTATCCCGACGTATTTCATCAGTATGAGGTCGCGCACAAAATTCGAAAGATCAGTATTGCCTATACTTCCGCCGTATTTGACCACGACGGTTTTGCCGTGAAACGCCTCTATGTAGGGGAGAGCTTCAACTAGTATTTCCGCCCTCTGAGCTGAGCTGTTCATCTAAAACTCCTTTTTGCGAAAAAAAACATTATATAGTAACCAGGGTTTTTATTACAACACCCTGAAGATAATCATATTATGAGAATTGGGTTTCGCGGACGAACAAAAGACGGTAGTATCCGGGGTTGAGAAATTTTCTAAAGACGCAGAAATATTTTAGAGGTGGAGAAAGGATTTCTGCTTGAGGATTTTTGTTTCAGCCACCGTAACTAGCGAACACTCATAATGTTCCAGAGCGCAATTGCCGGTCCGTCAGCTCCTGTACCGGTAGGTCAGCTGGACTCCGAAAATCCTGCCTTTTGCAAGTGGTGAGAATGTGCCGCCAAGCGGAGCCGCAAACGGCGGTGTGCCCAACATGCTGGGTAACTGGCTGTCACCTCCATGCTTGACTTCGTTAAGCAGGTTCTTGCCGTAGATGCCGATTGAGAACTGGCAGTTTAGGGGGATTATGTCAATTCCAGCGTCAAGTATATTCTGCTCCAGAATATATCCCCTGTTATCGTCGCTGAAATATGATTTGTCCCGGTATGCATAGTTTATGTGGGAGGTCATCCGGCCCCAGCTGTTCACTCCCGTGTCATGGGTAAGTCCTAGGCTATAGGTCCACTTCGCGGCGCGAGGAAGCTCAAGGGCCTCGTCGTTTTCATCTATGCTGCCGTCAAGATTCAGATCATGCTCAACTTCGGTTTCCTCAGGCTTTATGTCTCCTCAGAAACGCACACCAATCAGGTTCTCCGCTATGGAGAACAGTCCGTCAAGTTCAAAACCGTAGATCCTGACGTCGGCAGTGTTGTCGATTAACTGGACCAGACCGAGTCCTTCAACGGGGAAATTGATTTCCCTCTGCATATCATCAATCATATTGTAAAAAGCTGCCCCGTAGAGACGGCCACGGTTGTTTGCGGCCTTGAATCCAGCCTCAAAGCTGTCAACTGTTTCTTCATCATACGGTCCTGGAGAGTGTACTGGCGAGAGGTTGCGGAGGTTATATCCTCCCGAGCGAAATCCCCTTGTCCAGTGTCCGTAAACATTAGCCCCGTTGCTTATGTAGTAGGCGGCCCCGAGTTTCGGAGACCAGCTGTGCCAGGTTTCCTCCCCTGTAAAATCGAACTCGCAGTTTGGGCCTTCGACGATATTGCATGACGGCTCTAATGAATCTGGAGGAGATTTGGTAGTAATCAAGGCTATTTCGGCGTTTCTTTTCTCACGCGTGTAACGCGTGCCGGCGGTAAGGACAAGCTGGCTTGTAAGGTCATAGTCAAGAGACACAAAAAGTCCCAGAGTTTCGATGTCGTAGTTTCCGCCTCCTGACTGCGACACGTCTGCTCCTGGAGGCAACGGCAGTCCTGATGCCGCTATAACACCGGTAAGAAGAGAGCGGCGCTCATGATAGTTAATCTCGTTGCTGAAATAGTAAACTCCGGTGGTCGTATGGAGGTTTTCGAAGAACCTGCCCGTGTAGCGCAGTTCATTGCTCCACTGCCTATAATTGGTCCATCCCTGTGCGTTTATCAGGTCAAGCGGCGAGGAGTCAAGGTCAAGAGCCGAGAAGGTTTCCGAATCGCGCAAGCCGAAAATGTTTGTTATCGTGCCGTCGCCGAAATCCACGTTCCAGTCTGCTTGGGCGGTGAAAAAATGAGCTTCGTTTTCTCTTTTTCCCTCCTCATTGATACTGAAGTCATGACTGTCTCGGTCAAAGTTGGCAGACGGATTTGAGACGCCGAATCCGTTTGTGTGGCTCTGTGCAGCGGGGCCGTCACCATCGACTCTATCATACTGGTATCGGAGCACCAGACTCAGATTATCCGTGGGATCCCAGACAACCATAGGACGCACCATCCTGACATCCAGTTCGCCAAAAGCTTCGCCGGTGTTAAGGTTCTCGAACCAGCCGTTATCCTGATTTGTGTACGCGGTTACCCTGGCGCGTACCGTTTCGCCGAGAGGTCCTCCCACAGTGCCCATGTAGTAACTGTTAAGACTTTCTCCACCCCCCTCAAAAGAGGTCCGTAAGGCTGTCTCCAAAGAATCTCCAGGCTTCTTAGTGTTAACTAGTATCGCACCCCCGGTCACGTTACGGCCGAAGAGCGTTCCCTGCGGGCCTCTTAGTACTTCGATACTCTCGATATCGAACGTGTCGAATAGAGCTCCATTGGTCGCTCCGAAGTACACGCCGTCGACAAACACTCCCACGGTTGGATCGACAGACGGTATGGAACTGTTTATCCCCAGTCCGCGAATGGAAAAGTTGGCGATCCCTCCTACGGTGCCTATGTCGTCAAGTGCGACGTTGGGCATCTTTATAGAGAGACTTTCAAGGTCTCTTACCTTAAGAGCATCAATCTTTTCAGAGCTAAAATGCGTTACCGAGAGCGGAACGTTTTGAATCGGCTCTTCCCGCTTTCGCGCAGTGACAGTGATTTTTTCAAGCAGGACGCTGCTTACGCCGAATGCGTCCTGGGCTTTTGCTGCGCTACTGCTTATAAGGGTAAGAACCGCGCCCACGGCGAAAGTTCCTAGGAACGTCTTTAACCTGGATTTAAACTTTTTGCGAAACATTGTAGATACCCTCTCTTTTTTTCAATAACATGACCTGCATATTTCTGCTGCTCGTTGATTTTATTGGACCTGCCTCTAAAGTTTTATTATAGCACGAGTTAAATCGTTATTGCACGACTTTTAAGAAGTTTTCACAGTGGAAGTTCTTGTCACTCAGGGAAATCTCAAGACTTTTCTCTCCTGGTTTCCCGCCTTTCTTACCTTTACGTGAAACCGGAGCTCGACTTCAGCTCCATCACCGTAGAAACTTCCCGAAACGGGAGCGATAAGTCCGTGGTTAGCACCGCATGCGACTGCGACATGGCAGTCCGAGACCGCAAGACCTGAAGATGGGTCATAGCCTCTCCATCCCCCGCCCGGTATGTAGACCTCGGCCCATGCGTGAAGCTCGTCTCCTTTTTTTCTTCTTGAGCTAAATGCATAGCCGCTTACATGCCTGCACGCAAGTCCTGCCGAGCGACAGACGGCCGCAAAAAGTTCCACGAGGTCTCTGCAGGAGCCTTTTTTTTCCCTGAGAGTTCTCTCCGCAGACCAAGGGGCGCCCTGATGCCTCGCAAAGTGGGGAAAGTTATCATGTATGTACTCGCAGAGCGAGAGAATAAAGTCCGTGGTTTTCCCCCCGGTCTGTGAGAGAATCGTTTCGCTAAGTTGCGACACTGCTAGCGCAGTTTTTTTGCTCACTGCTAGGTACGGGCGAAGGGATGCCTTCTGCTCGCGTGGGTAATTAATCGGCAGGTCAAGGAACCTTGTGTCTGAAACTATGAAGTCAAAAGGGTTTTCCCGAAGCGTCTCAACGACGCAACTGGTATCGATTACAAGGCTGTCGAACTCGCCCGTGAACCACAGAGTGACCGTAATGTTTCCGTCAAGATCAGAGTTCACGCTTCTTCCCGCTTCGGGCGGGTCAGTGCTAAGCGAGAAGATGTGGGTTATCTGTCCTCCGTCATCTCTTGGGCGAAGCCTCAGTGTGTGAGGGGACAGAACGACTTTCTTACCGTAAGAGTAGATTGTTCTGTGGTCTATGTTAAGCAGCACTTTCGGGATTTCCGTTGAGTACCTTTTTTACCCATTCGGCGGGCATTTCCTCGGCCGATTTTCTGAGTCTTTCCTGCCACCACTCAGATATGTCGGCGAGTTCGTTTTCGGTGAATCTGTATTGCTCAAGGCAAAAAGAGTTATTCCTGTAGACGGCAATGTCTATCGGGAAATCGACATCTATGGCATTTATGCGGCTTGAATCAAACGCCAGATACGCAATGCGAAGAGCCGTGTGAAGGCTTGTATCGTAGGTAAGCGTTCTTTTTATGATAGGTTTTCCGTACTTTGATTCGCCTATTATTACATAGGGAGAGGTCGTTCCCACGTTGATCCAGTTTCCCTGAGGGTAAACCAGAAAAAGCTGTGGTTCAGGGTCATTTTCAAACTGTCCTCCCACTATAGAATAGATATTGAAGGTGAATCCCGACTCGGAAAGAGCCTCTCCGTCTTCTTTTTTAACCCTTCGCAGCTCATTTGAGAAAAGATTGACAGCCTTGTAGAGACGATCGAGGGACTCCTCGTGGCGCTCTAGAGCTTCGTCAAGATAGGTGATTGTCTTGTCCCTAGCGGAGCGTAGCCCAGAAGTCATCAGGAAAAAGGAGTTGTTTCCGGTTCTGTGAGTGGTGATTTTTTTTGCACGTATGGCCTCGTTGCCAGTTATTATGAGATTGTCGGCAAGCCCTATTATCCCTTCTTTCAGTCTCATTCCCACGCAGAAAGTCATCTCTTTTTTCCTTCTCAGATATTTTCGAAGCTCTTAGGGGGATTTTCCTTTACATTGTAGCTGAAGTAGTCGTCATATATACAATTTCCAACGTCATTTATTTTTTGCTGAAAGCTTTCGAGATATTCGTGCATTCCGTCCTGTATTATCTCTTCGACGCTTGTGAACTGTAGATCAGAGAGCATCTTTCCCATTTTCTTTCCAGTTACGTTGTTGAATGAACCTTGCGGGCTGTTAGATATGCAGTGAAGTGATTCGTCGGCCCGTGCGACACAGTATGCTACGGAGCGGGGAAACTGGTGGTCGAGGATAAGGAAGTTAAGCACTTTGTCCATGGATATCTGCTGGGGCTTTGCCTTATAGGTTCCAAGGCGGCTGTTTGATTTCAGAAGAGCT
>JAPOSJ010000009.1:0-4086 GCA_026709745.1 Candidatus Dadabacteria bacterium
ACAGTGTCCGAACAAGGGGTGAAGTGGAACAAAGAACCATAAACTAAAAAGAAATCGTTGCCGAGTGGAACCAGCTTGATCCTTCACGGGCAATCCAAGGACAGCCCGGAATTGACTGGAAAAATGAATATGTAGGAGGTAGTGGCATCTTATATCCAGGTGAGTCGGTAGAAGTTAAAGATGGCTTGGTCATCACGGTTGATCCCTCGCACTTGTCATGAGAGACCAAGTGGAGAGTACAATCGAAGGTCTCTCAACTTTTTCACTGGGGTGGGAGATAATATGACAGCCGAAGAGTTGGTCCGTTCCGATGCGGAAATGCGAGGGTGGACAGTAGTCCGCACATCACAGGAACTAGGAGTTATTGGTATTCCTTGTTTTGTGGAGCCGAACATGCCGGGCCGATGTGAACTTTGGGTTGGAATCAGAGCAGATTCAGATCAACTCCAAGGGGGACTTCACTGGCAGGAAGGAAATCTCCATGTTGCTCATGTTCGTGGTCTGACAAACGGAGCAGTCTATGACCGGCTAGGAAATCCTATCGGCAATGTAGTCAGAAAGGGTGACGACGGAAACAGTTGCACTATTTCCATCAAGAGGGATGAAGCAGACTACAGAGATGCGTGGGAAGCCCTAAAAACATACATAAATGCGGTCTATAGCAGATTCCTTGTATCTGAAAATAACAATAGTGAAAGAGTTGAGCGACCGTACACGTTCCAGATACTGGGAGAGAAAAGCCGAGATGAAGTCCAATGGCTCGACCTTGTTAGAGGAGAAAAAATAGCTGTTGTCGGTCTGGGAGGGGTTGGAGCGTGGATCGCCGATTTGCTCTCTAAAGCGGATGTTGCGGAGGTTCATGGCTGGGACGCCGATGTTATTGAGGAAAAAAATATCATCCGGATGCCGGGAGCTGTAAACCCCTGTTGGATTGGAAAACCGAAGGCAAAATGGTTTGAAGAAACCTACAGGCAGATTCACCGCCAAGTGTTCGGGTACCCAAAAAATGTAACAGACCAGAACGCTAACGAAATATGCATGAACACCACATTCGGGTTTGTAGCTGTGGACAACGAGGACGGACGGAAAGTAGCGTGTAACGCCATGGCCGGGGCCAAAATACCGTTTATCGATGTCGGAATCGCACTCGACCGTAGAGACAGCGAAGTGACGGCTTCAATACGCCTAACCATCAATTGGCCACATAGGGACGCATGGCAGAAGGCCATCCCCAAAGTTGGTAAGGTCGGGCAGGAAGTATACGGAAAGCTTGAGCTTCCGGATATAACGGCAATAGCAGCTGGATTGGCCTTGCAATCTTGGCGGAAAATGCGTGGACAGATGGCGCAAGATAAGGCATCTGAATGTATAGTGTACCGGGCGGAAACCAACACGATTACAGTACGTACCCGGGGGTAAGATTTTGTGAACAATGTACAACAGAAATCGGAAACGATTCGCCCTGTGTTTATAGAGAAAATCCCCGCAAATTTAAAAGAGCTGCAAGCAGGAGTCCTATACATTAGCATGAAATATAATACCTTGGTTCATCGATGCCCATGCGGGTGCAGAGGATTGAGTGAGGTCGGGTTGCACCCTGCAACAAGAAGGATGATCTATGATGGAGAGAATATTAGCATTGAACCGTCAATTGGAGTTCGGACGCTCCAATGCCGGAGCCACTACTGGATCACGAAAAACCGTATTATATGGGCAAATCCGTTGAGTGAAGAACTTGATAAATGGTTTGACGGAAGTCGGCGTGACTTGACAAAAGACTATGTAGAAACCCGAGTTATGCGGCAAACAGGGATTTGTTGGTGGGCTAGATTACTGAATAACGTCAAAAAGTGGCTTAGATAGCGGCTACTGGAGTATTCATCGTTTTTACACGTCATCCCTAGATGTCAGGAAAGTTGTCTGAAACTTCCCACAAGATGACCTAAAAGCATTGAGCTAAGAAGCAGATCATGAAATTCAGGGTCAACAGAAAGCAGATTATTTCGCATGAGACTTTAGAACAGGGATACATAGTGGATAAAGCTCTTCGGAGTTGACTTCATATAATCAAAATTGCTATACTAACGGGTAGGTAGCAGGAGATATGGCAAGACTGAAAGAAGAAATTGCCGCTTATGAAGAGATGTGCAACGATCTTGAGCTTGAGCATTTTGGAGAATGGGTGGTTTTTCGTGACAAAAAGCTTGCAGGAACATATGACTCGTTTGATATGGCAGCAGAAGACGCTGTAAAGCGTTTCGGACGAGGACCTTATCTTATCAGAAAAGTTGGCGCTCCGCCTTTGACCCTACCAGCTTCGGTACTGTATCGTACAAACAATGTCTTGAGCTGAGTGCGGTTTTAAAGACTACAAAGGAAACTCTGCCCAAAGTCTCCTTGTGCAGTTTGGCCCCATGTTAGGGGTAAGGATAGGTTTTGACCGAGACTATTTCCTATCTGACTCAACTAACCCTGATTTGCCTGAAGATATATGGCCTGCCTTGGTGGATACGGGTGCAGCTGAAAGTTGTATTGACTCAGCCCTTGCGGATATTCTGAATCTTCCGGTCGTTGACCGAAGAAACGTATCTGGGGTTCATAGAAGTGCTGAAGTCAATATTCATCTCGCCCAGATTTATGCTCCATCCTTACAGTTTACTACTTATGGCAGATTTGCTGGTGTTCACTTAACTTCAGGAGGACAGTTGCATCGTGCCCTTATCGGCAGGAGTTTTCTTAGGTCTTTCACGATGATATACAATGGTATCACAGGTTCTGTTGAACTTGAACTGAGAACTATGGGGTAAAATAATCTGTGTCAGCAGGTCGTCAAAACTTTCCACCAGATCTCTATAACTTTTAACGAAAACAGAATTGAATGGAGAGAACTTGAGTCAATACGCATTATATTCATCGGAGACTATCATGACTGAGAATCTTGATCGGTTTGAACCAAAATGGATGTCACCACCCGGGGATACCATCCTTGATGTCCTTGAAGAAAAAAACTGGACACAGTCAGAATTTGCGCACCGTGCGGGTTATACGACAAAACATGTGAGCCAGCTTATAAAGGGTAAGGCCTCAATCACGGAAGATACGGCGCTTCGACTGGAACGGGTTCTGGGAGGTAGTGTGAGGTTCTGGCTGGCACTTGAGGCGGAACACCGCGAGGAAGTAGCACGTGCGGAAGAAAACAAACGGCTGGAGAGTCAGATTGGGTGGTTAAAAGAACTGCCTCTCAGCCAAATGATTAAGTTTGGCTGGATAGAAAAATGCACTAGAAAGACTGATCAGGTTTCAGAGTGTCTCAAGTACTTCGGTGTCGCTTCTGTGTCGGTGTGGAGGTCAAAGTATCCTAGGCCGCCAGACTTGGCTTCTAAATTTATAGGACTAATCCGATTGTTCCCGAGCATGCTTTTTTGAGGAAACCTATGATTATCCAAGGCGTGAAGTTCAAGATTACCGACTAAGTATTAAAAACGAAGAACGTACAAGCCTTCAAAGCATCATGCGAAACTTGTGATAAACGCGGCATTATGTTCTGCGGACTTTTGCGCGATAGCTATAGATATCAGGAGCAATGCAGAGTTATGTCCGGAGTAATCTGCTCTGCTGGGGTGATGGTATAAATTAGCCACTTCTTATTTTAACTGATATATTATAGGGTTTTGAGTAGATATGCCTCAATCACTTTTTCTAATTAACTACGAGGATTTGAACTCTAGGGAATTTATAGAAGACCGAGAGCTTCACCGTTTCAACAAAGATGTTTTCAGACAGAGTCAGGCGATTGACGGGTGTTTGGACAAACTTATTGCTTCTCTTTCTGGTGCGGCTATGTAGTGCATGCGAAGGGAGCTTGTTTTTGAGTGCTGTTTTCCGTGGAGTATATTTCGTCCGTTGAACTTTGAAGTGTAACCAAGCGAATAATTAAAGGAGGAGGATGTCCAAGAGCTTCGGCCCAGAAGCAGAAGACGCAGTGCAAAGCTATAGAGAGTGCAGAGATATTTGGGTCGAGTTTGTTGACAGCGAACAACCCCCCGGCCTGAATGGAACCGTCTCCCTCATCCATCCCAAAACACG
>JAPOSJ010000009.1:4096-16677 GCA_026709745.1 Candidatus Dadabacteria bacterium
GTGGGGGAAAAGGCGCAGCGGGACAAGGGGGGGTGCGAAAAGGTTGTAGGCGTGCACGCCTAATGGATCCAGACCAAACATTCTTTAACCAGTTTTCACAACCGCCACAGGTGCTTTATAGATATATCCCTGCACATCGATTGGACGATGCACTACCTGACGAGAAGCCATGTTTTTTCCGCGTCACACCGCCCAACGAATTAAACGACATCAATGAGATCAATTTTAAACCCTTATTTGTTGATGACAAGAAGAATCATGAGAACATCAATCGAGAGTATGCTTTAACCTTGACCGAACTATGCCCAGCATCGCCAATTTCTGTCGATGATGTGGAAAGATATCGCCAGAAACATTCTCTTGGGTATGGAGCTAAACTGACTTGTGATCAATTATCAAAACGATACGGAGTCACATCATTTTCGACTAGGAAAAATGATGTGAAAATGTGGTCGCATTACGCTGATGATTGCAGAGGTATTGTTATTGGCTACAACGTCGACCTTTGGGTGAGTCACTTATTCGGTACTTCGATAATCAGAGAGGTGAAATATGCGGATGAACTTCCTATAATTATAGGTCCGCGTGTCGTAAACCAAGAAAATGTGTATGCATTCATGTCTAGCAAAGGAGCCGCTTGGGAATATGAACAAGAGTGGCGCTTGATTACCGAATTGTCGAAAACACAGGAATCTGCAAAGGGAATTGCGGTTATTACAGTTCCTCAGGAATCTGTATCGTCTATCCTTATAACTGATCGCACTTCCCAAGACACAGTGGACATTATTGTTCAGCGTCTGAACAATCCGTCGAACAACTATCGAATATGGTCGATTGACCAGATGCAAAGAGGGCACGATCCAACAAAATTAGCCTTCATCGGGCAGATGAAAACTCGCACATCGAGTACGATAAAGCCTTGCTCTCAGTCATGACAGTGGGTTATAAAAAGATTCAGACTCTTTTAACCTGTGAAGTTTGGTCTAGATCAGAAGGCATCAATTATCGAGAGTTCAGTCAACATAGCGCCATAGGAAAGACTTGTCAATAGTAGACTAAAGTACTATCATAATATGACAGAGACAGGCTTAGTTTCCCCAAAATCTCCGGGATAACCTGTAACTTTTATTCGATCTGATTCTAAAATGGTAAAATCAATTAGGGTAGGTCTTATCGGGGAATATTGTGGGAAAAGGGCCTTGGGAAAAACTTAAAAACAATGACAAAACATATGAGCGGCAGAGGTTATGGCTAATATTATTAACTTGGAAGAAAAATTTCGTCATTTATCCAAAGCGCCAATTGTTGAGGCTGTTCTTGATCTTCGAGTTGTTTCTTCTGCTGAGTGGGATGAATCAAATCTGCAAAACCAGTTGAAGGAACGGTTACCTGACTACCCAAAGCATGACACGGTTCAGGAAACTGAAGTTCAATTTTCACCTAACACTGGAACCAATGTAATTAAAGATTCTATTCACATTGGCTTGAAGTGCCAGTCAGAGAATAGTTTTTATGTCGTACAGTTTAATAAAGATTCATTTGTTTTTAGTCGGCTAAAACCTTACGAAAACTGGGAGAAGTTTAGTAAAGAAGCGTTAAGGCTTTGGAAAATCTACTGTGAACTGTTAAAACCGGCTGAGATCGGGAGAATTGGTTTACGCTTTATAAACCGTATAGCGATCGAACAGGAACGGAAAATTGAATTAGCTAATTATTATAGAAGACCACCACTACCCATTGAAGATTTGGATTGGTCTCTATCAGATTATTTGCATCGAGATGTGCTCCAAGTTCCAGGGACCTTCTATTCAGTTAATATTATAAAAACTGTTCAAACAACTCAGCGAGAAGCTGGTTTGTTGCTGGATATTGATGTCTTTACGGAAAAACGCTTCAGTTTTAATGAATTACGAATTTCCGAAAATATGAACAAAATGCGTTGGGTTAAAAATAAAGTTTTCTTCAGCAGTCTGACAGAGAAAGCTTTGGAGGAGTATGAATAGTATGCCTGCTATTTCTGGCTATGCCGACAGGGGCTCTTTTACTCAGAGCATTTCCCCCGCACGCTATATAGATCAAGAAGTGGAGGAATTATCTAATTATCTTCATAGATCCAATACCCTTGGTCTTATTGGCAGGGGTACTTTCCAGGAGTTGGAAAGTACTTTTGAAGAATGTTCGTTGAAAGGTTGGGATGGGGAAAGAGCAGAACCGATAACAAAACAGGTCTTGCGACACGCCAAAATTTTTCTTTGGTCTTTTCCCCTAGGATATGAATCACCGCAAATAGGTGCTGAACCGGATGGGGCAATCACTTTGGAATGGTATCGCTCTCCTACCAGAGTGATCTCAATTAGCATTAATCCTGGGGGACGGCTTTATTTCGCTGCAATAATTGGCGGAGACCGAAGACATGGAGATGGTTTTGCTTTATTTGGGGTTTCAAAGGACTTAATAAAGTTGATTGAAGATGTTATCAGCGAAAATACATGACAGATTTTATTTCAGATGACGAACTTTTAGCCAGATATATTACTTCCTCAAGGTGGTACCGTAAAAGTGACCAAACTGTTAAACCAGATGCCTTCGTTCCGCCGGAAGACCCTTTGGAATTATCAACTACCCGTCATTTGAATCTTTCCGAAGATAGGATCTGGGATATCGGGCAGAAAATCGCTACTGGTCAGTCTCGAAATCTCCATGGAAGGGCAGATATCAAGGTTCTTCATGTGATTTTACAGTCGTTAAGTGTTGTGTCTGATCCCACGCTGTGTAACCCTAACCACGCAAATATTATCAAATGGCCGGACAAGAAAAATGCCAGAAAGTTACTTGCTTTGGAGCTAGCAAAAAACGCCTGTTTTCTCGCTAATCCTGATCAATAAAGAGTAACACGGGATCATTTCAGACTAGATTTTTTACTTAGGTTTCTTATTCATCCCAAATGCATAAGCAAATAGAGAAGAGTCCCGCCGCTATCGCAGAAAACTATCAAAGTTGCATGCCATGAAGTATATTCCCTATATCTACAAACGACAGCACCTTTTCTGCGTCATATAAATTTTCCCCAGTCATTTTGTCTATTGGTAAGTGGTGTTCCCAATTTGTTTGTTCAGCCGCCGCACCAAAAGTGAGCAAAGCGCAAACAATAGACTAAGAATTAGAATCTTGCGGGTTTTTTCTCTTTCTACTTTTTAACCTTTTTTGGCTTGTCGTTCACAAACATGGAGTCTGCTAATTGTTTCAGAGTAGAAAGAATAAGGGAAATGATCTTGGGCTTTCTGCCAATAGGCGAAGCCCTAAGAAATTAAATCGTCAAGTGTAAAAATTGAGAAAAATTCGTAACCCTTTTGCTTAAACATTTCCTTTGTATTTTTTCCTCTATCAACTACAGAAAAAACGCTACTAACATTTATATTTTCTTTTGTTAGATGATCAACAGCTTTCAATATAGACTCGCCTGTATTAACAATATCTTCAACCATAACAACACTTAAACCACAACAAGGAGGATGGCCTGAAGTACATAGATTATCAAATTTACCTTCTACGATGTTCTTTGTCCCATAATTTTTCTCATTTGTTCTTACTATAAGTCCATTTAGAGGTCTTTCCTCTGTGGAACTTTTAGCAATTATGGAACCTACAAGCGTAGAACCACCAACAGAAAGAGAGGACCCTACAGCCCCTATATTATTTCTTTTCGTGATTTCCTCAAAAAATATACTCGTTATTAAGGAAGACCCTTTAGGATTCAAAATCGCAATCCTAGCATCAATGTAAACATCGCTAGATTCACCAGACGCCAAAGTATACTGTTTGTCGCGCAGGATACAGTTTTCTTTTAAGAATTTCTTTAATTTAGCTTTTAGATCGGATTGCATCTTTTAGGTCAAATTGCATAAAGATAAATACATATCGCTCCCGTTCGTTCAGTTTATAACCAGATGTAATCTACCTAGCTTCTGAAAAATTTAAGCTGCACAGGTTCCGCTTTGCAAACCCGAAAATACATCCTGTGACATGGACGGATATGAAGAAGGACATCCCTATTGTCTCTGTGTATACGTCAGATTTTGGAACCCGTGACAATTTTTGTGAGTAGGATTAACCCAGAATACCAGTATTAAGGAAGAAGATTGGCCGGTACCCTGAACACATCATCCTGAATTTCACCCTTTTTTATATCGGTGCTTCTGATGATAATGTCGGCCAGAGTCGTGTTTCTCACTTCATTTAGCTCTTCGGCAGAGAGACTACGCTCGTACCAGAAACGGTCACCGTCGCGAAGCCGTGTGAACTGATCAACCATTATCGCATGAAAAAGCTCACCGAGCTGAGAGTCTCCCTTGGGATCTTCAGCTAGGCCTCCTACCCATACATCAATATTCGCCGTAGTTTCGTAGGCTTTTCTGAGTCTTTCCTGCACTTCTGAGTCTGAAGATATATCAGAGAAATTCTCATTCGGAGGAAGACCATATGCTTCCCGCACCGTGTTGTAGTCAGCAACTCCGTGGTCTCGACCGCGCTGAATATTAAAAGTTGCAAGGTCAATACTACCTATTACGGGATTTCCTGTCCGCTCTGGAACCCCGAATAGAAAGTTTCGAAATTCGTCCCTGACGAATACATCTATTCTCTGGCACACTTGGGAAGCAAAGCCTCGAAGTATCGGCTCTATACCTACTTCAACTACCTTTTCCGGTTCGCGAAAGGCATCACGAAATCTCAATGACTCAGTTTCATTGCCATTCTCATCAAGAATGCGAATATGTGTACTTAGCAATGTATGTCCCAGACGAAAACCGGCCACAGCCCAGACATTGGCAACTCCAGCATCAACCTGGTCATTGTAACCCGTATATTCCGGAAGGGGGTTTTCACCCATTAGCAAAGGAAGAAAATCTTCATAGGTGATTTTCTGTATCTGTGCGGCGACTATATGTCTTGCTCTATTGAAAACTTCATCGCCTGAGAGATCAGGATTTCTCTCTCTGATTTCATCGGCAAGCCGGTTATGCTCAAGAACAAAAACTGTATTTATGGATGTAAGACCTATATGCTCATTGACCCTTTCATCTCCTGAAAGGAAAAAATCATCTACAGTGACGAAGCAAAATTCCGGATCATCGGCATGAGGCAGAAGTTTCTTATAATCATTCTCTTCACTGTCGTCAATTTTAAGTATGCCCGTTCCATCGTTTGCCCGCAGTTCAGAGAGACATTCCGCGTTATTGCTGTAGATGTTAGTCGCATCAAGCCAGCCACTGATCTCATTCACCTGCTGGCGGGGATTATCCATTGAAGTGCCGGTTTCAAGATCGAACACGGCACGGTTAAAAGGCATTAAGATATTTCCTGTCCTTCGCGGATCAAAAGGGTCCGCTTTTTCTCCCGGATCGGGAACAAGAATCTCGATGTGTACCTGCTCATGCGGTCTGAACTCTGTAACGAAACTTATATCGTGGCTAAGAAACTGCCCCCAGAGCCAGAAAAAATCGCTGGCATTTTTAGAGTTGGGTATTGGTCTGTTATCAGGCTGGTCAAGAACAACATTGCTGACCAGTCTAGGGTTAGGACGGTTCTGGGTTATGAGAGCACTTATCCCGTCATCATACGCAGGGGGAACCTTGCGGATAAGCTGGACTCCAACTTCTGCCTGATTCATTTCCGGTCGATTAAGGTTGTTGTTGTACCCATCAATAGTTCTGTAAGAAGATTCTTCTTCCTTTTCGTCGGACTCGCAGGAGGTTATGAAAACCGAAAGCATAACCACCGAGAAGAAAGCTATGACACCATAAGCAATCAGTGATTCCACAGAATAACGCGAGTAAAAACCAAAAAACCTGTCTCTTATTTTCATCAGATTATAATCCCCCTCTTTCCTAAGCATTATACATCACACTTACGAACACTAAAAGCAGTTATATTGAATTTTTATTGAGTGGAGTTTCCCAAAAGAAACATTTAATCATCCTGAACAAAACAGTATCTGTATTTTTCACAAGAACTCAGGAAAATCAAATATCTCCGTTATGAAAACTTGCTCCGTTCCATCTCCAGACTTTTGTTTATGTGCCGGTCATCATGTTATGGGAAAGCTCGACAACCTGTTTTTCAGCGTGATAGGAACTTCTCACAAGAGGTCCGGCCTCCACGTGCGGAATGCCTATTACCTTCTCCCCATAGTTTTTAAGAGATTCAAATTCAACTGGGTGATAGTATTTTGATACAGGTATATGGTCAACAGTAGGCTGCAGGTACTGCCCTATGGTGACTATGTCGCAGCGGGCATTCCTTAGGTCCCGGAGAGTCTCGATGATTTCCTCATAGCTCTCACCCAGACCGACCATTATGCCTGATTTGGTGAGCATTGCTGAACTGTTTTTTTTGTCCGCCGCCATTGAAAGAAGCTCCAAGGATCTGTGGTAGACCGCCTGCGGTCTCACGTACCTTGTTCTTCCCGACTGGGTTTTCTGTGGCAGTGAATAGAGTCTCGCGACAGTTTCGATATTATGATTCAGAACATCGGGAGATGACTCTATCACCTTTTCAATCGCTTCTGTCTCCCCCTTGAAATCCGGGATCAGAACCTCAATTTTTACCCCCGGTGCCCTTTTCCTTACCTCTTCGACAGTCTGAGCGAATATACACGCGCTTTCATAGTTTCTGTCATCCCTGTTCACCGAAGTTATAACCACATGGGTTACTCTGGCATTGTTTTTCTGAAGTTCTCCGACCGCTTTTGCCACCCTAGCAGGTTCTTCCCAGTCAAGTTCGCTGCCTTTTCCAGTCTTTACATGGCAGAAACCGCAGCTTCTCGTGCAGACATCTCCCAGAATCATAAAAGTAAGGGTGCCTGCCCCCCAGCACTCACCTATGTTGGGACACTTCGCCTCTTCACACACGGTGTGAAGGCCAAGTTCGCGTACCACATTTCTGAGCCTTACGTAATTCGGACCGCCCGGAATCTTTGCCTTTATCCAGCTGGGTTTCTTGCGGGTTTCTACTCCGCCGGCCGGTTGGGTCTCGGTAATGATAGATCTCATTTCGGCGCTCTGAACAGGTCACTCGATGAACTCTGCTCCTGGTAGCCAGCAGGCCTGTTCTGGAGAAGCTCAACCTCAAGTTTTCCGACTTTTTCCTCAAGGCTCTTTATGGTCTTCCTGCTCTGCTTCAGTTCTGACTTGCTGGAGTGGCTTCTGGAAAAACTAAGTAGAAAAAAAACAAACCCGCCCAGAAGAAACGAGACAGCTATTATCCCGGCGTTGTATACACCACTTGTGTATTTATAAGAGAAAAAACCAAACTCAATTTCGAATACTTTCTCAGCCACCTCAAAATTCTGAATAAAGAAAATAGCCAGAAAGCAGCATATGATCAGAAGAAAAAATCTTTTTATATGTTTCATTAGCTATCTAAAAATGGTTTCCCGTCTGTCCTAATAACCCCTATATCACAGCTGCAGCATATCAGTTTTTCGGTAAAATGCCAGCCGGAACCGAGGTAGTGCACTCCCGACATGTAACCAATTTGACAATTGCACACCACTTGAGAGACAAGCAACCCTCTGAGTGGATCCAGAGAAAATTCCGCCTGGCCGAACACTATAGTCACTCGCTGCCCAGCCACCGTCCAGACAACAGGTCATCTGATAAAACCTGCTAATTTCCCCTGAATCTTCTGCTTCCATCAAGTAGCTGAAGAAGCGGACAGGCATTAAACGAATCAGCCTTAGGGGTAAACACTATGGTGTTATCAAGGGTCTCCACTCGCTCTTTAAGAGGCTTGTCGTTCACCAGGGCCAACTTTCCATGAGGAGTAAACCTGATCCATTGCTCTCTGTTCTTAAAACTTTCAGGAGGTGCAAGAACATCCGGCGGCCCTGGAAGCGGTGTTTCGGCGGGAAATACAGCTATAAGATCCTTGCTGCAATCCGCAGTCACCTTTGCGTCTCCGTAACGCGTACCCTCAGGATGATCAGGGCAGTAATTACACTCCTGCTCTTCTTCCTGCCGAAGTGGCATACCGCATTCGACCGTGGGCAATGTTTTGCCCGTTGAAGTTACCTTGCATCTCTCGCGCGGGGTATCGCAACTCGTGACATAGTAAGTGGGGCTAGGAGCATCTTCATCCGCAACATCAAAGCATTTTAAATGAACGTGCTCAAGTCCTCCATCATAATCCCTTATCCAGGCCCGACCCTGCCTTAGTCCCCGGAACGGACAAAACGCCGGCGGGGGAGGACAGGTTTCTTCAAGTCTATCCATCAATCCGGTGAGTATAATGAAAGTATCATCGCCAGCGCCACCGTAAATGAGATCTTCACTCCCCCAGCCTCCAAACATGTTTCTGTCTTCATCACCTATGATCAAATCCCTTCCGGGACCGCCGATAAAGCCCTCTAGACGAATTAAGGTATCACCCTCGGCATGTCCGCAGCGCTCAGGCATATCATCAGAAGCATTTACTATTACGCACGCAGCACCTGGGGGAGGAGGGGGGTTAACAGGAAAGTTGCGTTCTTCATAACATGTCTGGCAACTAGGCCCCTGGAAATTAGGTGGGTAAAAAGAAACCCTGTAGTCGGCAATATCAACTTCAAAATCCGCCCCCCTATCGCCCCCGTCAAGCGTGTCAGCACCCAGAAGGCCGGTCAGGTAGTTATCCTCAGCGTCACCAGTCAGATGATCATTACCGTTAGAACCAATAATATCCTCAATGGTGCTTACCTTGTACTGCTGACCGTTTTCTTCCTTATATGTCATTTTAATCACATCCCCTTCCGCATGCCCGCCTTCCTCAGGTAAATCGTCAGAAAGATTAACTTTTACCCCCTCAGGTGAGGACATATAGTTCACAGTATCACCGTCATCGTCCCCCTCGCCGCCGTCAATAAAGTCAGCACCAGCACCGCCGTTTATGTTGTCGTTGCCCTGACCACCTAAAAGTGTATCATCGCCTCCAAGTCCTACGAGCCGATCGCTGCCAAGTCCTCCGTCAATAACATCATCCTCCTCGCTGCCGGTCAGCCTATCTGCACTTTCTGTACCTAATAAATTCATACCTTCTGTTGATTCCAAATCCTCCTGCGTATCGCTTCCGCAGGATACAACAATAAACATTACAGGTACAAAAATAAGCAGCACACCCGCAATATAAGTGATAAACGACTTAACAAGCTCTGATTCCTTAAGTGAAGCTAATCTAAAATTAGATATCTTTTTCATCTTTCTGTCTCCCAAGTTTATACTTTCATAAGACGATGTAATTTAATTTTACACTAAAATCCATCATCTCTCCACCTGCAAACAAACGGGGACGTAAAATACTGGCCTAAGCGACGCATAAACCCGGAGCTTTCAGCATGCAGGGGAATATTCTAAGATGGCCCGGAGCACCCGGGAAAAGCCGCTGTCAGTAAACCATGTCAGCTATGTAGTAAAGACCGAACCCGGTCTTTACAGGAGAGACAAGAGACATGCGCTCGGTCACAGTCTCTGGAAAAACGAAATCAAGAAGAGTCTTTTTCTTCATGGGATACTCCCTTATCCACGAATCCTCATCAAGACCTCCAAGTTCTCTCGCCTCGGCAATTGCAACCTCTAAGGTTCCTATCCCGTCAACCAGGCCGAGATCCCTGGCCTGGCTCCCGGTGAATATCCTCCCGTCAGAAAGCGAGTCCACTTTCTGCGGGGCAAGGCTCCTTGCTTGCGAAACCGTGTTTTTGAACTGGACGTGGACACTGTCTATAAGCGTCTGAAGGTAAACACGCTCAGCCTCGGGCATTTTTCGAAGCGGCGAGCCGAGATCCTTGAACTCTCCGCTCTTTATCACTTCAACCTCAAGCTTTGCCCACTTAAGCAGCTGCTCGTAACTTGCAAACTGTGCTATCACTCCGATACTCCCGGTTATGGTTCCCGGATTGGCGTAAATTGCAGAAGCCGCACAGGCAACATAGTAGCCTCCCGAAGCTGCAACAGTTCCCATGCTGGCTACAACCGGCATAGTTTCCCCAAGTTTGCTTATTTCCTCATATATTTCCTGGGAAGTGGCAACCCCTCCCCCAGGGGAGTTTATCCTCACCACAACGGCCTTTACCGAATCCGTCTCGCGTATTTTCCTTATGCTTTTGATATAGGGTTCGGAGTCGATTATTACTCCATCTATGTTTATCACGGCAAGGCCGTCTCCACCTGAGTGCTGCTCCTGACCGGACACAAGCATCCCTATTACCATGCCTGCAAAAGCGATAAGAAAAATTACCACAAGGGAAAGGAAAGTCTTCAGGAAGAAATTCAGGTCAAAAATTCTCACTTCACCACCCATCAGTCAAGGGCTTTAAGTTTTTCATTCAGGATGTCGCCGAGCTTGGAGGAACCCTGTTCCCGCTGGGAGGATACGAAATTCTTCATGGTGTCTTTCTCCTGCTTTTTCTCAAGCCTCCTGCGGCTTAGATTCACCTGATGCTTAGGCTTGTTAAAACCCGTCACCAGGCCGCTTATCTCATCTCCCACCTTAATGGATTCTCGGCTGAGTTCTTCATCCTGAAATTCGCGGATCGCATAAAAACCCGTCACGTTATCTGCAAGCTCCACCGTGATTCCGTTATCGAGAATTTTTTCTATCTTCGAAGTGACAACAGTCTCGTTCACCTTGTAGTCCCGAAGCACCTTGTTCCAGGGATCCGGTGTAAGCTGCTTTATACCAAGACCGATTTTCCTCTGCCGCGGGATAACGTTGAGCACAACAAGGTCTATTTCCTTTCCGACATCCTCTGTGGAGAAAACCTCAAGGGGATTTATCTCTCCATCCCACCTGAGATTCTCAGGACGCACAAGGCCCACCATATCCGGGGCTACCTCCACGAAGACCCCGAGTTCGGTGACGTTTCTCACAGTCCCCCTAACCTTGGTGTTAGGAGGATTGTTCCGCCTGAACTCATCCCAGGGGTTTTCCTGTATCTGTTTGAGGCTCAGTGAAATTCTTCTTTCCTTCGGCTTTACTCCCAGAACCGCGACCTCTATCTCAGTTCCGATCGAAACAACTTCACTTGGATGGCGGAAATTCTTTAACCACGAAAGCTCGCTTACATGCACAAGCCCCTCTATTCCCGGCTCAAGCTCTACGAACACACCGAATTCCGCCGCGAAAACCACCCTGCCCATCACTCTGCCGCCGACGTCATATCTTTGCTGCACGGTTTCCCAGGGATCTTCGGTTGTCTGCTTCACGCCGAGCGTTATTTTTCCGTTTTCAATCTCAAGGCGAAGGATCTTGACCTGAATGTCCTCGCCTTCTTTTAGGATGTCTCCCGGGTGCCTAACTCTCCCCCAGGAAAGCTCGCCTATGGGAACAAAGCCCTCTACGCCACCTATGTCGACAAAAGCTCCAGGATCAATTATTTTCACCACATTTCCGGAAACAATCTGTCCTTCTGCTATGCTCGCAAGGGTTTCCTTTTTCTTCTCCTCCCTCTCCTCTTCGAGAATTACTCTTCTCGACACCACTATTCCATTGTCGTTGTTCTGGATAATGCGGGTTTCGATCGTCTGCCCAACCATCTCGTCAAAATCCGCAACTGGCCGCAGGGCAACCTGGGAACCGGGAAGAAAAACCTTGAAGGGAGTATCTTCTCCTATATCGCAGTTAAAGCCGCCCTTTACCCTGTTTAGAATCTTTGTTGCAACAGATTTCCCACTTTTGAATTTCTCCTCAATCGCCCTTTTTTCCCTGATCTGATCTGCTTTCTGCTTGGAAGCTCTTACTGTATTTGGATTCGGTCTTTCAACCAGCACCTCTATTTCCGAGCCTGCGGAGACTTCATATTCTCCGTCCTTGTTAAGAAACTGATTTATGGGAACTATGCATTCGAACTTGAACCCGAGGTCTATGAAAACAGCGTCGGAATCAACTCTTATCACCCTGCCCTTAGCTATCTCCCCGTTCTCGGGCTCGCTCAAGCGCGATTCCATGCTTTCATCAAGCAACTCCTCAAAGCTTTTTTCATTCAAATCCTTAATATCATTATCCTGAGTCATTTTGTTTAGCCGCCTTCGCCATTCAGTCTTTTGATTAATACGTATATACGGGCAAGATTACATGAAAACTGCCCAAAGTAAAAAAGGATACTCTGGAACAGGGTATGTTTTCAACCGCCCCAGGAAGAAATGTCTTTTACGTGAAGCACTATGGAGGAGACCACCTCTTCTGCGCTCATGGATGTCGTATCGATTATCAAGGCGTCAGAAGCCGGACGAAGGGGGCTGTTTGCGCGAAGGGTATCGCGACTGTCTCTCAGCAGAAGCTCACTTCTTACATCGGAAAGCGAAGCTTCACCGCGACCGCTTTGAAGCAGTCTTCTCCTGGCCCTCTCCTCTACCGTGGCATCAAGATAGAACTTGCATCTCGCCCGGGGAAACACGTAGGTTCCCATGTCCCTTCCCTCGGCGACTATGCTCCCTACCTCCCCGATACTTCTCTGGATGCCCAGGAGAAACTCTCTTACTTCGCCGAGGGCGGCGAGTTCATACGCAAGAGAGGATATAGACACCGTCATTAAAAGTTCTGATACATCGCGG
>JAPOSJ010000163.1:0-12663 GCA_026709745.1 Candidatus Dadabacteria bacterium
CCCAAGTGAAGCAAGATTGCCCATATACATAGCATCCATGGGACCGAAAAACATCGAGCTTACCTCCCGGATTGCTGACAGCTGGATTCCCTATCTCTGCCCCTTAAGCCCTACAAACGAAAGAAAAGAGGTGCATGCTTCCGGCGGAAGAAAAATAACTGTGGCCCCACTTCTTCTAGCGATGGTTTCCAAGGACTGAAGCGAATCAAGAGGAATCGTAAGGGAATTTATAGCCCTTTATGTATACTCAATGGGAGATTATTACACCATAAACTCGTAGGCAGCTACAGATTGCGGGCGGAAGCAGACAGGGCGAAAAAGCTCTGGCAGGAAAACAAAGCGGAAGCTATAAAAAACATAAGTGACAAACTGCTTGATCTCGTCTCCGTGAGAGGTTTCCTGGGAGAGGAAAGAGCAAAACTCACAGGGTTCGCGGGAAGTTCCGACCTCTAGATTGCAATGTTTCCCTGCAACGCTTTGAGGAAACAGATAACTTTTTCAATGAAGGCGCTTGCTCCTTGAGAGTACAATACAGCTTAAGGGTCAGGTCTTGATATGATTTTTATTCACATTATAATCTTTCCCATGGCAAGACCTTTAAGACCAGAGTACACAGGAGCTATCTATTACGTCTCCTCAGTCGGAAACAGAGGACAAAGGGTCTTTCAGAACTCAGCTGATGGCAATGCATGGATAGAGATCCTCGATGGGGTATGCGAGAGATTTGGATGCCGTTGCTTTGGTTACTGTCTAATGTCCGACGGGTACCACCTAGTCATCGAAACACCCAAGCCTAATCTATCAAAAGCCATAAGACAGCTAAACGGTGTTTACACACAGCGTTCAAACAGGCTGCATGACACAAGCGGCCACGTTTTCCGGGGAAGGTATAAATCCATAGTTGTCCAGAGGGAAAAATATCTTCTGCGCATTCTTGCCCACATTTTTCTTCTCCCTCTCCGAGCCGGGTTCGTAAAACATCCCAACCAATTCAAATGGAGCAGTTGCAGATATCTTTACGGAAAAGATGAAGGGCCGAGGCACATAAACCTTGAGTGGTTCTCGGAAAGATTTTCTTCAGATATAAACGCCTTTGATGAGTTTCTCGAAGAGAACAGCTCGCGGGACGTGATCTCAGAAACCCGAAAGCAGATATATCTCGGTGATGATGAATTCATAGAGTTCGTGCAGGAAAAAACGAGAGGTTTACAGTCAAAAGATATTCCCAGATATCAGCTCACAAAACCCGTGACGGGAATAATAAACAGTCTCATGCAAAGCGGACACTCAAGGAATGAGGCGATAGCGAAAACCTATCTTACGGGAGATTATACTCTGAGAGAGGTAGCCGACGCGGTCTCAGTTCACTACTCAGTTGTGAGCAAGATCATAAGTGAATACGAGAAAATTTCTTCTCCTTCCCACTAAAAACCCTCACCCAAATCCGTATTGCTCCGCAAGTTCCTCAACCTCGTTCACCATTGCGCCTATAACGTCAAGTCCTATCTGCCAGAAACCGGGATCGTTTATATCCACTCCGACCCGAGAGAGAAGCTCCGTGGGCGAAGCACTTCCCCCAGACCGAAGAAGTTCCATGTAATCGGGTACAAAAGAGCTTCCCTTCTCCAAGAACATTCCATAAAGAGCCAAGGTAAGCAGTTCGCCGAAGGAGTACGCATAGCAGTAGAAGGGAGAGTGTATGAAATGAGGGATGTAAAGCCACCAGTAAGCGTAGTTTTCGGTCAGGATAACAGAATCTCCGAACATCTCACGGTTGGCCTTGACCCAGAGTTCACTTATCTTCTCGGTCGTAAGTTCCCCCTGATCTCTTCTTTCGCGGTGAAGGCTATACTCGAACCTTGTAAGTACGGCCTGTCTGAAGACCGTGGCCATTATGTCCTCGAGCTTTTCCGCTACCAGAACCAGCCTGGCTTCTCTTCGGGTTTCTTCCTCTTTTAGGCGGTGAAACACAAGCATTTCCGCGAAGACACTAGCGGTCTCGGCTGTGGTAAGAGGCGTGTGAGCCTGGAAATAACCCTGTCGCCTGGAAAGATACTGATGTACTCCATGGCCAAGCTCGTGAGCCAAAACCATCACATCTCTTGGTTTCCCTGTGTAGTTCATAAAGACATAAGGGTGCACCTCGGGAACTGTACCATGACTGAAGGCACCCCCTCTTTTTCCATCCCGAAGCTCGGCGTCTATCCAGTTTTTCTCAAAGAACAAAGACGCGGTTTCTTTCATCTCGGACGAAAATTCCCCGAACGAAGAAAGTACGATTTCCTCTGCCCTGCCCCATGGGACCTGCTCCCTCTCAGAACCCAAGGGAGCGTAGCGGTCATAGTCGTAGAATGTGCGGTATCCGAGAAGCTTTCCCTTGAGTCCGTAATAGCGCTTTACGAATCCGAAGTTCTGCTCACAGGATTCAAGCAGGGCTTCCACGGCACTGTGGGATATCTCATTGCTAAGGTGACGGGCTGACATGGGGTCTTCATAGTTTCTAAGCCTGTCGTCTATTGAGTGGTCGTTTACAAGTGTGTTGAATATGTAGGTAAGCACGTGGGAATTCTCTTTAAGACCCCTTGTGAGGCCAGACCAAGCCGCCTTTCTTTTCTTTCTATCCGGCTCGTAAAGAAGCGAGAGAGTCCGGGATTGATTCAGTTTTTCGGTCCTGCCCGAGAGCCGCACACGAAACTGGATATTGTTCAGAACCTCATCAAAAAGTCTTGAAAATGCTCTCTGACCGGTGTTTGATTTTTCCTGAAGTATTTTTTCCTCGGCTTCCGAGAGAGTGTGGTCTCTGTAATGTCTTTCCTGCTCGAGAAAATGCCTATAGCCGGAAAGTTCTGGATTACCAAGGAGTATTTTTGCTCTTTTCTTCGGGACCGAAACCCATTCAATGTAAAAGAAAATAAGTTTTTTCTGAACTTCCGTCGCCTTCTGCTGCATCGACGAACGAAAAGCGCCGGTTTCGGGATTCCGAGTGTCTGCTGCGAAAAGAAGGTGGGCAAAAGAAAGTATCTTTCCGATCCCTTCCGACAAACGCTCAAGCTCCTTCACCGCTCCTGCGAGTTTCCCCGCGGTAAGAGAAGGAGATTTTATCTTCCCTCTGTACTTTTTTTCAAACCTGCTGGCACGGATGGATATCTTTTCAAAATCCCGATCCACACGTGGATCGGAAATTCCTTCGTAAAGATCTGAAAGATTCCATCTGACACCTTTTGTTTTCGCCATGTCCGTCTCCACAGCCTTTTGTCGGGAGTAAAAATTAAGTTACTTCTGAAGCAGGTATACATCCTCAAGCAATCTGCCGCTTTGCATGTAGTCCATTCCATAACCAACGAGAAAACCCGCGTCCACCTTAAAACCTGTGTAATGGGGACTCAAACCCTTCGCGGTCCTTTCCCTTTTATCTATAAGGGCACATATCCGAACCGAACCCGGGTTCTTAGATTCCATGTGCCGTAAGATAAACTTCGCCGTCTGCGAAGTATCAATTATATCTTCAACTATTATAACGTCCTTTCCCTTCACTTGGCATTCAATATCTCTTACAAGCTCAAGTTGCCCAGGCCTTACACCATCTCTGTAACTTGAAACCCTGAGAAACTGTCTTTCGACTATCACGGTTACCCGTGCCAGAAGATCCTCAAAAAAGGGGTACGCCCCATTAAGAACACAGACCGCAACGGGGTTTTTTCCTGCGTAGTCTGCAGAAATTTGCCTAGCTAGCCTAGAGACGGCATTTTTTATATCGTCTTTTGAAAGAAACTTTCTGAGTGGAAAGCCTTCAAGGATTTCGGTTTCTTCAGACAGTATCACTCTCCTCACTCAATGTTTTTTCAAGCTCGGGACAAAGTTCGATCACGGAACGGCGAAGAAATTCCCGCTCGTAAACATCAGAATCTACAATCTCCCCGTTCCATACAAGTATATCCAAATCCATCTTTCTCGGGCCGTAGCGATCCCCCCCGGCACTTCTTCCAAGAACAATCTCCACCCCCTTGAGCAAGGTTTTCAGCTGCTTGTGGCCAAGACGGGTTTTTACCAGCAGAGAACCGTTTAGAAAGTCCTGCTGCTTCCGTGTCCCTATGGGCTTGGTTTTTACAAATCTCGATTCTCCGAGAACAAGCAGTCTCTCCCGAAGTATTTGCCTAGCAGCACTCACGTTTCTCTCGGCATCTATATTTGAGCCGATTCCGACAATAACTGTATTCAATGAGGTGACCTTGCATTAACGGTTTAGGAGAAAAGAATTATAACTGAAACCTGATGGATCGAAGCCGTCGGCGTCACTGTCTTTTATCAAAAGTCTTTGGAAACATCCCCGGCAAAGCTGATGGGATTTGCAGCCGGCCGGATTCGCTGTCAGGAGCACAGGCCTTGCACATCAGGCTCCCTCTGCATAATCCATAATTATGTACCGCCACCCAGGCTCACCACATATTTCTCCTCTTCAGGATAGTAGCGGCAAAAATTTCCGTAGCGGTTTGTAGTCAGCTTTTCAGGATTACCGCCTATCTCTCTCTGGCTTCGGTCACTGAAACGGAATCAGCAAAGCGAAGCGCCCCGGGTTTTTCCACCTTTACCGAAGCCGACCCAGCCGCCGGGCATTCAAGGACTATATCGCATATGCCCCCCGCAACTCTCTCGAGCAGGTTGAAACTGGTTTCCTCCACAAAGCTTATGATCTTTTTGTTTATGGCTTTGTAGTCAAGCGTGTCCTCAATGCTGTCGCTCTCGGCAGCTTTGCGTCCGTCAAAATCAATGGTAACGTTTATGACCAGATCTTGGCGATTTTTCTTCTCCCAGTCATAAATCCCTATTATAGTGCGAAGCCTCAGGTTCTCGATCTTTATTATCATCTCATCAGGTAAGGCTCATGCCTCCGTCAACGAAAAGACACTCTCCGGTGACGTAATTATTCTCCAGAAGATAGTTAAACGCATTTATTATATCCTCAATAGAGCCCGGACGCTTCATTGGAGCTCCCAGTGCCATCTTGCGAAGATAGTCATCACCAAGCCCAGGGGGAGCAAGAACGCTTCCCGGACACACGGCGTTTACCCGAAAATCGGGAGCAAGTTCTCTGGCAAGCATTTTTGTCAGGTGGTAAAGGCATTTCTTACTCAGGTTGTAGCAGAAATGTTCGACGGGGTTTTTTCTAACTCTGGTGTCAAGAAAATTAACGATAAGACCTCGTTCTGTCTCCGCTACAAAGGACTGAGAGAGAAAAAAAGGTGCCTTGAAGTTTACGGCCAGATCGGATTCAAGAAATTCAGGGGTGACATCGGAAAATACCACGTTCTCGAAAACAGAGGCGTTGTTAACAAGAACGCATAGCCCCCTGAAACTTTCCCTTGCTCTGGGAACAAGCTCCATTGCGTCATGAGGCGATGAAAGATCGCAGTGAAAAAGTTCACAGTCCGCCCCGGTTTTCAGGATCCGTCCCCTCGTCGCCAGAGCCTCTTTTTCAGAGGAATTGTAGTGAAGGGCGATATCATAGCCTTTTCGAGCAAGATTCAGGGAAATTTCCATCCCTATCCGCACCGCACCACCTGTAATCAAAGCCGCTTTTTTCATTTTGCACAGTAAACAGCGGTTCTCATGTCGAACATCCCGAAAACCACCTTCGAATATATTGATATATTATTCCCATTGTTTATTATAAGTAAATTTAAAAACGGCAAGCGTAAGCAAAACCCCGGCCGTCGTTTTACACAAATCCGATGCGCGATGGCGCATACCTTTCCCCAAGGATAAAAAATTGGAGAATCTCGTAATCAACTGCATAAGAACACTCGCGATGGATGCCGTGGAAAAAGCAAAATCGGGCCATCCGGGAACTCCGATGGCTCTCGCTCCCGCAGCTTTTGTGCTTTTCGACGGATTTTTAAAACACAATCCCTCGAATCCACAATGGCCGAATCGCGACCGTTTTGTCCTCTCCGCAGGTCACGCTTCCATGCTTCTCTATGCAACACTTTACGTAAACGGATACGATATCTCTATTGACGACTTAAAGCAGTTCCGAAGCCTCCACAGTCGCTGTCCCGGTCATCCCGAAATTGGAATTACCTCGGGGGTGGAGACCACAACCGGACCCCTTGGACAAGGGGTATCGAATTCAGTCGGAATGGCTATAGCCGGCAAATGGCTTTCCGAACACTTTAACCGTCCTGGCTACAACATAGTAAATCACCATGTGTATTCAATATGCAGTGACGGGGATATGATGGAGGGAATTTCTTCCGAAGCCGCATCAATAGCTGGACATCTTGGACTCGGAAACCTGATCTGGATATACGACAGCAATAGCATAACGATCGAGGGCAGTACTTTGCTTGCTTATTCCGAGGACACGGAAATGAGGTTTGGCTCCTATAACTGGCACGTTGAGAAAGTCTCCGACGCGAACAACCTTGAGGAAATTGAAAAAGCAATCGCTCGTTCACGCTCTGAAACTGAAAAGCCTTCCATTATCATCATGAAAAGTCAGATAGCATACGGAAGTCCCAACAAGCAGAACACGTGCGAAGCCCACGGAGCACCTCTTGGAAAAGAAGAAGTCAGTCTGGCAAAAGAATTTTACGGGTGGGACGCACAGGAGAATTTTCACGTCCCCGATGAAGTTCTCTCCTACAGGGAAGCAATCACTGCCAGAGGAAATGACGCCGAGGCGGCATGGAAAGAAAATTTCAGAAAGTATTCAAATGAATACCCTGAACTTGCACGTGAGTTCGAGATGCTTGAGAAAAGGGAACTGCCAGAAGACTGGGACAGCAACATCCCGTCTTTTCCATACCTAGCTGACCCGGTCGCTACGCGCTCTGCAAACTCAAACGTAATAAACGCAATTGGCAAGAAAGTGCCTTGGTTCATGGGCGGCGCTGCGGATGTGGGATCCTCGACCAAGACGTATCTTAAGAATACGAGAAGCTTTTCCGCCGAGGACCATGAAGGAAGAAACTTTCATTTCGGAGTAAGAGAACATTCAATGGCCGCCATAGCAAGCGGCATGTGTCTCAGCGGACTCAGGGCATACGCCTCGACCTATTTTGTCTTTGCCGATTACATGAAGCCTTCGATAAGGCTTGCGGCCTTGATGAAACTTCCTGTAATCTATATTTTTACACATGACAGCATAGGGGTCGGCGAAGACGGACCTACACATCAACCCATAGAACATCTGGCATCCCTCAGGGTAACGCCCAATATCGACGTTATCCGTCCCTGCGATGCTAACGAACTCGCGGTACTCTGGAAACATGTGATGGAGCTTACCGACCGTCCCGCCGCGTTTGTTCTCACAAGACAGAACGTTCCTGTAATAGACAGGGAGCGCTACGCCGCTGCTGAGGAAGCTCTTCAGGGTGGTTACGTGCTAGCAGATTCAGATGGCACACCAGATATCATAATGATATCCACAGGTTCTGAGGTTCACATCTGTCTTGAAGTTTATGAAAAACTTTCTGAAATGGGAAAAAATCCGAGAGTCGTGAGTCTTCCTTGCTGGAACCTTTTTGAAGCTCAGCCTCAGGAGTACAGAGATAAGGTTCTGCCACCTTCTGTGAGCACAAGGTTAAGCGTCGAGGCTGCGGCGACGTTTGGATGGGAAAAATTCACAGGATCAGGTCCCGGCTCTAAGGCCTATGGAATAGACTGTTTCGGAGAGTCAGCTCCGTACCGCGACGTAATGAACAAATTCGGTTTTAACACAGACACCATTCTCGGGGAATGCCTAAGGCTGCTTGGTGACTAGTACCGTGTCCACCGAGAACAAAACCGCTTCTCAGCCACGTTACTACGAACACGCAGGCGACTATGAAGGCGTAATTCACTCAAGACTTCTTGAACTTGAGAAAAACCGCTTCGCCGAAAGATTCTTTGGCCATGACCACCTTCTCTGGGCAGATGATCCTTCCGAGATCACAAACCGCCTCGGCTGGGTAGACCTTCCGCAACGGATGCTTGAGGCAGTAGATGAAATTGACAGCTTCTCGGAATCGGCAAGAAAAGAAGGTTTTACGGATGTCGTAGTTCTGGGGATGGGGGGATCAAGCCTCTCCTCTGAGGTATTCAGAAACGTATTCCCCATCCGCGACGGATTCCTGCGTCTCACACTTCTTGATACGACGGACCCGGATTTCATTCTCAGGACACGGCAGACCATCAATCTTCTGAGCACCCTATTCGTTGTTTCCTCAAAATCAGGCTCGACTGTGGAAACCGTTTCACTGATGAAGTATTTCTACGCCGAACTTGCGGAAAAAACCGATTCTCCAGGAAAACATTTCGTCTGTATAACGGACCCGGGCTCGCATCTCATCCACACGGCCACTGAACATGGTTTCGCCAAGGTTTTTGTGAACGATCCGAATGTCGGGGGTAGATTCAGCGCGCTTTCTTACTTCGGACTTGTTCCTGCATCACTCGCGGGAGTTGATATACGCAAGATGCTTCAGTCCGCTTCTTCAGTGCTTCTTGAAATCAGAAACGCGGTCGGAGGAAAATACCAAGGCAGCCCTTCTTTTCGCCTGGGAACTTTTCTCGGGACCATGGCCAGGGAGGGAAGAGACAAGCTGGGCTTTGTTTTTTCGGAAAAACTTTTTCCTTTCGGCTACTGGGTGGAGCAGCTGATTGCAGAGAGCATAGGAAAAAAAGGCCTCGGCATCCTTCCGTTGCTTGACGAAACGGTTTCGGATTGTCCGCGGCAGGGAAACGACAGGGCATATATTCTGTTTTACCTGAAAGGGGACAGAAAAGTAGCTGCGGCCTGCTCGCGTATCAGCACATCCGAGACACCCTTTGTGAAAATAACCGTTGATGACCCCTACCAGGTAGCCGAGGAGCTTTTTCGCTTCGAGTTCGCCGTCGCGCTTGCCGGAAGCATCATGGGAATAAATCCCTTTGACCAGCCCGACGTAGAATCGGCGAAGTCTTTTGCGAGAAGATTCCTCAGGCTCTACGGGGAAACAGGCAGACTTGAGTCTGAAAAGCCCGACTTCTCAGAAAACGGGCTTATCTTTTCAAGCAACAGCAAAATTGAATCCTCCGCGCAGCTAAGAGAGGTCATCTCTTCAAAGCAAAAAGGCTATATCTCTATCCAGGCCTACGTAGACCCCGGAGAGGAAAACTCAAGGGAACTTCTTTCCCTGCGCGCTCAGATCGAAAGCATATCATCTGTGCCCGTAACTCTGGGGTTCGGCCCGAGATTCCTGCATTCAACCGGCCAGCTTCACAAAGGAGATTCCGGAGAAGGATTTTTCATTCAGATTGTAAGCGAAAACAAAACTGACCTGCCCATACCTGATAAAATCAGTTCCTCAGAATCGTCATTTTCCTTTGAGATACTCAAAACGGCTCAGGCCACAGGAGACTTCAGATCCCTTGATGAAAAGGGCCGAGTTATCGTAAGAATAGGGATTCCACCTGACGTGCCGAACAGCTTAAGGAACATCGCCCGATCCCTGATCTGATATGCTAAACAGCTGGCAACTTCAGATCTCCTCACGGATCACAAAGTGCTTCACTTCATCAGGAAAAGCCACTATGACATCGGTCGCCGTGCCTATAAAAAGACCATGCTCAGCTATACCTGCTCTTGCCGAAAGCCTTTGGGCGAAAAAAGAAGGGTCGTCTATCTCTCCAAAAACCCAGTCAACAATATAATTGCCCTGATCTGTAATAAACGGGGAACCGTCACCGCTGAGGCGAAGACGCGCACTCCCTCCAAGCCTCTCCAGATAGCCCCTCTCAGCTTCAAGAGCAACCCCGAGCACCTCCACGGGAACAGGAAAATGCTCTCCGAGCCGACGCGAGAGCTTCGATTCATCGACGACGACTATGTTTCTTATGCTATTCTGCGCTAGAACCTTTTCCCATAAAAGGGCGCCTCCACCACCTTTTATGAGGTTAAAAGCTGTGTCAATCTCATCCGCCCCGTCAACTGTAACATCAACCATCCTCACAGAACCAAGATCGATCAGACGAAGACCAAGGGCTTCGGCAAAATCTCTTGTTCTCCTCGAGCTAGGAACACATGATATGTCCGAAAGTCGACCATCTCTTACACGCCGCGAGAGCTCTTCAATGGCATACTCCGCAGTTGACCCCGTGCCGAGTCCCACAAGCATTCCCGCTCTTATAAAGTCAATGGCCGCTTCGGCGGCAGCCTTTTTAAGTTCTTCTGTCTTATCCATAGTGGAAAAGGTCTCGTGTACTCCCTGATCAACCATCTCGATAATCAACACAGACATAATAACGAATAATTCCCCGATACCGCAACAGGAAGACTCAATACGCGGGGCTGGAGCTCTATTTTGTTTTGCCTTAAAAAACTTATATACTTGATAATGGAAATCGTGAAACGCGGAGGCCATAGCACATAATGGAAAATCTTAATCACATACTCAAACATAAAGGCTCAAGTGTATGGTCGATAGGACCGGATGAGACTGTATACAGAGCCCTTCAGATGATGGCGGAGAAGGAAATAGGTGCTCTGCTAGTGCTTGAAGGGGGCAAGGTCGTCGGAATATTCTCCGAGCGCGACTACGCAAGGAAAGTAATACTTCAGGGCAGGTCGTCAGTCAACACGAAAATAAGTGAACTCATGATCACAGAAGTTATCTACGGCTCACCTGAGGACTCAATTCAGGAAAGCATGGCCGTCATGACGGCCAACAAGATAAGACACCTGCCGGTGATAGAGAAGGGGAAGCTTTGCGGAATGGTGACAAGCGGCGACATAATAAACCACATTATCTCCCGTCAGAAATTCGAGATCGAGGCACTGAAGAAATACATAACCGGAGGCTACTGATCCGCCGGCGAATCAGGCCTGCGCTACCAGTTGCTCCTGAATCTTCTCACAGTCTGAGTGAAAACTCTTTGCCACTTCGAGGAACTCTATAGCCTTGGTCGCGGAAGCTTCTCCATCCCTGTACTGTTTAAGCCTGCACGATATATCAAACCATTTCTCATCCGTATCACCGGTTCTCACCACAAGGTTTTCAAACTCCCATATCGTCTGTTCCGGAGTGAACGGATCGACAAGCTTTGTGTAGAGAGGAACATGGGCGCTGTCAGCGCATGCTAAGTAAAGTTCGTTTATGCATGATTCGTAGTCGCCGTGGAGAAAAAGAGCCTGAGCCTGCTCAAGTCGTCTCTCGGCGTCTGAGAAAACCGGTACCTTCTCCTCGACGGTAACCCCTGCACACTCCCCTCTCACTCCCTGCTGAACAGCAAATTCTTTTTCTTCATGGCCCCAGTCGGTGTAAAAATCCGGATCTTTCTCATATGAAGGAATCTCGTTGAATTCAGAAACCGCTTCCTTAATATACTTGGCACCAAGCCTTTTCATCGTGAGGTCAAAATGCTCGCCGTTTTCTTTTTCTCTCTCGTATATCTCAAGCAGCCTCTGGACGACTTTGGGGGCATTTCTGGTAGGAACCTTGGTGACCGGCATGGCAAGGCGCGTGTCATCTCCGTAAAGTCCTCCTCCCAGGAAAAGCATCTCAGCAGGAACGCTTCTTCCATCTTTGGTTATGGATGCTCCCTGAAATCCTATGCTGGCCGAGACATGCTGGGCGCACGCGTTGGGGCAGCCAGATATCTTGATCCTGAGACTCCCAAGGGTCTCCTTATATTTTCCAAGACCGTTATCCATCATGCTGGTAAGCTTCGTCGCAAGGCCCTTGGCTGAAGTTATTCCCAGACGGCAGGTGTCAGCACCGGGGCAGGCGGTTACATCTTCAAAGGTATCGGCACCGGGAGCGGAAACCCCAGCATCCTTAAGTGCGGCGTAAAATGAGGGGATTGCCTGATCGGGAACCCATCTAATTACGAAATTCTGCTGTATGGTTATCCGTATGGAACCATCTGCGTAAGTATCTATAATATCTGCAAGTACTCTTGCGGTATCGGACGGAACATCTCCCAGAAGCACTCTCACGTTAACGATAGAATATCCCTCGACACCTGCCGGGGAAACGTTTTTTTGCCTCCATCGATCAAAATCCGGGTCATCCTCAACCCATTTCGGAGTTTCAGGAAAATTGTGTCCGTTAAGCTCAGGGATTTCATGATCACGAGAAATTGTCCCGAGATAATCATTATTCCACGAAGGGTCATCCTCAAGTGAAGCCCTTTCCTTATCGACAACTTCCCTGAACTTCTCGAAGCCCAGTTTTCTCACGAGAAATTTCATCCTGGCCTTCATCCTCACCTTTCTCTCTCCGTAGCGGTCAAAAACTCTGATGACTGAAGCCGAAAAAGGTATCATTTCCTCAACAGGCATAAAATCTGTCCACAGATGTCCGAGGGAAGGCGAAGCGCCAAGCCCTCCACCTACATAGACCTGAAAACCGCGTTTCCCGTCCTCACTTAATCTCGCACGGAAACCCAAGTCGTGGATACGAATTCCCGCGTTATCGACATCCGGGTTGCTCTCGAAGCAGACCTTGAACTTTCTTCCCATGTTCTGGCATATAGGATTTCTTAGCATGAACTGCTTAAACGCCTCGGCGTAATGTGTAACATCAAAAGTTTCCGTAGGTGAAGCCCCGGTTATAGGGGAAGCCGTGACATTTCTTACCGTGTTCCCATTCCAGATGTTCATCGAGTTTGACAATCTTGTTCGTCAATTCACCAAAAGTTTGA
>JAPOSJ010000163.1:12673-16452 GCA_026709745.1 Candidatus Dadabacteria bacterium
TAAAGCTGGGCGTCCTGTCGGGTCGTCAGATGAAAGAAGCCGCTTGCGTACCTGTCCGAGACATCCGCAAGCTTTCTTAGCTGGGCGGAACTAAGTTTCCCGTAGGGAATCTTTATCCTCTGCATCTGGACCCCTTCCTGACGCTGGGCATACACTCCAAGCTGGAGTCTTATTTTCTGAAATTTTACTTCACTTATCTTTCCATTTCTGTAGTCAGAGACCTGACGCTCAAATTCGTCGATCTCATCCTGTACAAGTTTGGGCAGAGTTTGTGTTTCTTCATCCATATTTCTGGCTCCATAATAACATAAAACCTTTTACTATTCTCCGTATTCTAACATAAAACTGGAGTTTTTCGGAAATTACTCCCGACGATCCGCATGGGCAGAAAGCCACTTTTTGATTACCAGAAGAATATATTCAATTTCTTGCTCCGTAAGTTCTTTTTTCTTGGGAATGCCGTGCCACTTAAAAAGGCAGCTCCGACAGCACGTGGCCGTGGCATGCTGAGCCCGAAAGACAGGATGTCCGCCCCAGGGAGTCTGTTTCCCGTCGTTTGTGGGCAGAGCTGGGGCAATTCTTTTAAGAAGAAAATCTCTTCCGTGCGAAAGCACCACGGGAAGCCCTTTGCGCCCGAGATAAAGCATCTCCTCGGCACTTAACCTGAAACCGGAACGGAACCGGGATTTTCTGAGTCTTGCGAAAACACTCTCAATGCGCCGCTCCGTATCGTTTTCTACACTGTCCATAAAAGAAATTCAGTGCTCCAGCTCTCTTGAGAAAAATTCGTGCATCCGACCGAGTACCTGCTCAGTTCTTCCAGAGAAAAAATCACTTCCGGCAACAGAATTAATGAAGAACTTCCCGTAGTGCTTCGACACGATGCGCCTGTCAAGAACCATGACGACTCCACGGTCTGTCTTGGTGCGTATCAGCCTGCCGAAACCCTGCTTGAATTTGAGTACGGCGTGGGGAAGTATGTATTCGCGAAATGAATCCATACCCTGTTTCTCCATGTACTCGATTTTCGCCTCCGTAACCGGGTCGGTGGGAACCTTGAAGGGAAGCCTGCATATAACAACCATCTTCAGGGAATCGCCGGGAATATCCACCCCTTCCCAGAAACTGTCGGTTGCGAACAGCACGGAATTTCCAAGGGTTTTGAATTTCTCAAGTAGAAGTCCCCTGGGCATCTCACCCTGCTTGAAAAGAGTGATCGGGGTAGCTCCCGCGGTTTCAAGAATTTCCCCCGTTTTCTCATAAACTCTGTTAAGCGAGAAATAGGAGGTAAAAAGCACCAAGGCGTTTCCATTGGTCACGCATATGGAATCCGAAAGTATGCGGGCAATAGCATCTTCATATTCTTTCTGCCTTGGATCGGGAATGTCCGCAGGGACCATAAGCAGGGACTGTGCGCGGAAATCAAACGGGGAATCGACAATAAGTCCCCTGAACCTTTCGTTATCTGAAAGCCCGATGTTTTTCCTCTGGAAATCGAAGTTATTATCCACTGTAAGTGAAGCGGAGGTCATAACAACGCTTTTCGTCTTCGAGTAGAGTTTTTCCTCAAGCTCCCCCGATACGTCAAGGGGAGAGAGATTGATTGAGCAGAAAACTGCCGTGCGTCTTCGGTTCCCCTCAAACCACCTGATGTAACTTTCGTCTCCCTCTCCGAAAAACCTTCCTATGACCTCGCGGAAGGCCAGGGATCTTTTGGCAATACCGCCGAGTTCCGCGGTGAGTTTTATGTGGGAATCCGCATGCGCTGACCTCTCAACCACCCCAAGCAGGTGTGCAATTTCTTTTTCAAGCGAAAAAAGAGATTTCTCAAGCGCTGCGAAGCCATGCTCAACAGAAGGCCATTTCTCATGCCCGGCAAGCTGATCCGTAAGTCTGAGGCTCATCGCCGATTCACCCGTCACTTCCACCCCGAAAGCATAAAGCAAACCGAAGATATCTTCGCCCACCGAATCCACCCTGTCGCAAGCGCTTGCAAGCCCATCGGCCGAACGCTCGAAGACTTCCTCCAAAACGGCATCTTTTTCCTTCCCCGCTAGATGCGAAATGTAAGATATAAGACCCTTATGGCTGCCTTTGCTCTTGCGCGAGCGAAGCTTTGAGAGGGTCTTCATAAGGCCGTGGCGGCTGAGTTTCAGACTGAAATGCGATGTGGCCGCCTCGGATATATTGTGCGCCTCGTCAAAAACGACTTTTGAGTAACGGGGGATTATACCGAAATCTGAATCGGGTCCCGCGGTTCCCTTTACCACGATATCGGAAAAAAGCATGTGGTGATTAGCGACCAGCACCGAAGCCCGGGAAAGATCCCTTCTGGACTTGAAGAAAAAGCAGCGCGAGTAATGTGGGCATTTGGCCGCAGGGCAACTTTCACTCTCAGCCGCCACTCTGTCCCAAACATCATCGCGGGGAGTGAATGCAAGATCGGAAAGTGAACCGTCCGTGGTGGTCTTTGACCACTCAAGTACGTCCTTCATTGAACCCCTTTGCGCGTCATCTATAAAATCGAAAAGATCGTGTTCCACGGCCTCACCTCGAAGAAGACAGAAATAGTTTCTCATTCCCTTGACCAAGGCATAATAAAAATTCTTTGGAAAGATTTCCCTGAGAAGCGGGAGATCCTTGTTTATAAGCTGTTCCTGCAGGTTGATCGTGTTTGTCGATATCAGGATCCTCTCACTGTTACCGATTGCCCAGAGGATGGAAGGTATCAGGTAAGAGAGTGTTTTCCCGGTGCCTGTGCCGGCCTCTATCATAGAGAGGTTTTCATCATTAAATGCCTCTATTACGTTTGAGAGTACTTCGAGTTGCTCCTCCCTGTGCTCGTACTTCTCTCCAAGAACCCGGGCCACTGGACCCGCTGGCAGAAGGTATTCCCTAGCGGATTCATTGTCAATGAGCACCGTTTCCCCAGGGGTGAAGGGCTCAACCACTACGTATACGCTTTCGACCTCACTATCTACTATATAGAAACCGACCCCCTTATTTCCAAAGGCCGAAGCAACGGCTACATCCTGAGGGGAGGGCTCAAGATTGCCCGAGGGATGATTGTGCACAACTACGTTTCCCGTTTTCGCGGCGTCAAGTATAGCAGGAACTGACTGGCGGTTGCCCCGGGCAAGAACTCTTACGTCGCAGACCAGGGAGTTTTCATTTATCTTACCGACGCAGAACACCTCGTTTCCACCGGCCTCAGTCACGGCCTTTCTTATAAACTCGGCCGCCTCGGGTGTGAAGTAGTTCTCAATCATAGCCATTTAATTTTACACAGAGGCATTAATAACAAAACTTACCGCAAGAAGTTGCCTTGCTCAGCAGGCTTCGGTAGCCTGTTTTGGGTACCAAGGGAGGGATGGCCGAGCGGTTTAAGGCGCTGGTCTCGAAAACCAGTGGGGTCCTTGTGGCCCTCGTGGGTTCGAATCCCACTCCCTCCGCCATTCTTATTTCATAAAGCATTGAAAATAAACGACTTTATGAAAAGTGTGGTATTTTATCTACCCTTTTATCCACTCTTTGCTCCCGGAAAAACTCTACTTACACTCACTCTTGCAGCCGTCGGTATCGATAAACAGAAATGACACATAAACACTCATGCCTCATTCCTCAAGCGCCCGCGCCTTATGGTGATTATCATGTAGTCGATTATCTCGTCAATTTTCATTCTGCTTTCCTCCATCTCTGATCTTAGCCACATATAGGTGTCTGGTCTCCCTACTAGTTGAAAAGATTTTCAGACATACCGAATTATTAACCTGAATAGG
>JAPOSJ010000079.1 GCA_026709745.1 Candidatus Dadabacteria bacterium
TATTCACCAAAAACCTTATAAAGGGTGCCCCCCTGCTGGTCGCGGCGGAGAGGCTAAGCGGCGGATTTTGCCAGGCGCTGATAATAAACAGCGTGAATGCTAACGCTTATACGGGCCGAAAGGGCTATGAAGACGCACTTTCGGTTGCAAATGCACTCTCAGCACGGCTCCGAATAGATGAATCGCTTGTGATTCCCTCATCAACAGGAGTTACGGGAGAATGGCTTCGCGTCGGAAAAATTAAAAAGTCCATTCCCATTCTTACAAAGAATCTTGGAGAAAGCAATTTTCACGAGGCGGCAGAAGCCATTATGACAACTGACTCCTTTCCCAAGTATGCATCAAGACAGCTTGTCGTGGGAGAAAAGACCGCCACCATTTCTGCTATTGGAAAGGGGGCGGGGATGATATGTCCGAACATGGCGACTATGCTCTGTTTTATAATGACTGACCTTAATGTTCAACGTAAAGCTCTCTCAAAAGCTCTTGCGAAAGCGGCAAGTGGTTCTTTTAACGCCATAACAGTTGATGGGGACACTTCCCCGAACGACTCTGTTTTTATCCTAGCAAATGGGGTTCTGGCAAACAGGCAGATCACGGAGAAAAGCGGGGATTATGGCAGGTTAGTAGAAGTGCTTTCGTCTTTATGTGCAGAGGTTGCCGAGATGATAGTAAGAGACGGTGAAGGTGCTACAAAGGTCGTCAGGATAAATGTTACAGAAGCAAGGAATGAAGCAGACGCTGAGAAGGTTGCGAGGACCATAGCTACTTCCCAGCTTGTCAAGACTGCGTTTTACGGAGAGGACGCCAACTGGGGAAGAATAGTGGCGGCGGCAGGAAGGGCAGGCGTGGGATTCGATCCGGAAAAAATAAAGCTTTATTTCGAAGGAGTGGAGGTATTTTCAAAGGGGATAAGGTCTAAACCAGAATCAAGGTTTGCCTACGTATTCAAAAAACCGTCTTTTACCGTGACACTCAGCCTCGGAGAAGGTGAAGCAGTCTACTCTATTCTCACAAGCGATCTCAGCCACAAGTTCGTCTCTATCAATTCCGATTACAGGACCTGACCCGGTCGATCCCGTCGTAGACTCTACGCTTCATCTTAGGTTTCGTCTGCAAATCCGGTTTTCTCAAGATGTTTTCCAGTACAGTATTCAGTGTATCTCATCAGAACCCTTATATTATTTTTTACCTTCTGCGGGTTTGCGTCCATGATTTCTGGGCGTCTCATTATGTCCATGTGGAAGGGATAGATGTTTCTTTTCCCATGTGTTTTCTCAAGACTGCCGAGTTTTCCGTTCTCAACGTCAAATCCCGCGATGTTTTCCCCCTTTGTAAAACGCAGATCGGGCCTGTAGCCGCAAAGTGTTAATGCGCGGAGGAAGAAAACGAGAAAAACAGAATACGGCTTCTGTTTTCTCGAGAGAAGCCCCAGGGAGTCCGTCGCAAGGTCAAACAGTTCACCCCCGGGTTCCTGTTCGGGGACAAGGAAATCAAGTAGCTCCAAAACGCGGTTTGCCGCAACGAAAGAGTCAACCGACTCTGTTATTTCCCTGTAGCTTTCCTTCAGTGTCACGTCCGTGATGAGATTGAATCTTCCTTTGTTCAGGGTCACTTCAATTGCTAGGCGGTTAAAGAAATCGAGACGTCCTCTAAAGCGCTTCTGGCTTTTTTTCGCGTTTTTGGCAAGTGCTCTGAATTTTCCAAGTTCCCTTGAGAAGAGGGTTATAATCAGATCGGCTTCCCCGTAATTTGATTTTCTTAAAACAAGCGCTTCACATATTTCCATAGTTTGTTTCCAGACTATAAAGATAACAACATAACAATGCCAGCCAAAATGCGGATTTATCTCATAATTACAGTAAGTTGTAATACATCCAGAAATATAAGAAATGTGGTTTTTGCGCCTTGCAAAATGATTCTGAAAATTTTTGGATTTGCGGAATTATAATCACCTCTGAATATTAGGTTTTTAAACTCCGTTAATTACATCGTCCAACTACGGATTTGATCAGGTTTTCTCTGAATGCCTGGCTGTTCAAGTATTGTCCTAACATAAAGCAGAAGATGCTTGTGGGAAAAAATAGAATCTCTCTATTACCGTATTGCTTTATACCGTTTTTGCTGAGTGTGCAACAAATCAAGCTCTCAAAAGCAGTAAGTTTGTGTTCTTCGGCGAAATCAAGAAGTCCTTTGATTTCTGATGAGTTTTTAAATGGTCTGTCGGACCATTTAACTTCAACTGCCATTGTTACTCCAGTTGTATCCATAGTTACTAAGTCAACTTCTCCATTTCTCCAGCCCGCATAATATGGTTTTTCTGAATATTCAGCAAGATGAAAGTAATGGCTGAATACCGCTGTCTCCACAAGTTTTCCCAAAACAGTTCTGTTGTCTCTTTCCAAAGTGCCAAACAACGCCGGATACATTGAAGCGTTTGTAAGATAGACTTTAAACTTGTGTTCTCTCTTGAACTTCTTGGCGTTTCTGTCGACTCGGCTCACACGTTTTATTAGAAAAGCAGCTTCAAGATATTCCAAGTACCTTGATATCGTACCTTTCGCCACGTTCGAATCTTTAGAGATGCCCTGAAGATGGACTTCCTGCCCAGTGTTATGAACAAGTGTGGTGAAAAGTCGGTTAAGTTCCGGTATATCACGGATTCCATACAGGCTTGGCAGGTCGCGCAGAAGCACCTTCTCTATAACATCATTCTTAATGAAACGACCGGGATTGGCTCTTATCTCTTCTGAAAATACAGCTTCGGGATAGCCTCCGAAGTTTATGTAATTTATAAATTCTTCGTTGAGTTCTTCAGTTTTTTCAACAAGAAGTTTCATATCGTTGGCGGGAATGTCTTTTTGGCCAAAAAATGTTATCCCTGCACCCGAGAACTTGAGATATTCATGAAAAGTTAGGGGAGGAAGAATGAAATCGGTGAATCTCCCTGCACCGGACTCATTGCTTTTTAGCCTTAGCGCTGCGGCAGCTGATCCGGTTGCTATGAAACGGTGCTGGGGATAGGAATCAACCAGAGATTTTAAATGTTGCTCCCAATTCCGCAGGTATTGAATCTCATCGAAAAAAAGGTAACAAGATTGATCTTGCTTTAAGGAATTCAGGTTGACAAACATAATGAGTAATTTCTCAAGCGAGAGACCCGAATACAGAGGGTTATCCAGAGGGATATATAGAATTTGTCTTGGCTCAATTTCTTCCTTTATGAGTTCAGCAATTGTCTGATGAACCATCACGGTTTTGCCGACTCTGCGTGGACCCATAAGCACAACTGCACGATTGATCTTTTTCTCGGTTACCAGTTCGAAAAATGGGGTAAAATAAACGCGTCTAGGTTCGTCTTTCCACCTGATTTCATTTCGATTTTCCCACCAAGGACTGTCAGTGCGGAAGCGCTGGAGTATTTCTTCTTCTGAGACTCTTAGCATAGCAGTCAATATAATACGCTGGGGAGTAAAGAGATGTCAAATAAGCACAGTTACTTGTTCTTATTTGAGAATGAGTCGAATAGTTCAACTATAACAACGAGTTACAGTCAGCAAATAGTGTTTACTTTGGTTTAAACTGGTTAGGATTGTATATTATCCCTGCCTTAAATGTTGATTTTCATTGAAATTTCCGATGTGTTTGAGAAGATTGGCTGTTATTTTAGATTGCAGGAAAAGTTGAACTGCGAGTATGTTCTCTGAGGGTAACTATAAGACCAAAAGACCGTTTGCGTAGAATAAGCATCCGGTAGAATTCCGTATCCAAATGACGTTTTTAAAGAATCTCTCGGGATTTCTCAGAATAGAACATACGTTTTTTTCACTTCCGCTCATTTTCGCTGGAGCTTTTCTTGCTGCCGACGGGATATTCAGTGCTAAGCTTTTCGTGCTGATTGTCTTTGCGGGCACAGGAGCCAGAACCCTCGCGCTTGCGCTTAACAGAATTTTCGACCGGGCAATAGACCGGGAGAACCCGAGAACCGAAAAAAGAGAACTTCCCTCGGGGAAAATGTGCATGGGAGAAGCTATTGCTGTGGCGGCTGCAGGAGCTCTGTTATACTTGGTCTCCTCTTATCTTATATGTCCGCTTGTCTTACTCCTCTCCCCGCTTCCGCTTGTGGCGTTTACCGTCTATCCGCTCATGAAGAGATTTACGAGCCTTTGTCATTTCGGCGTGGGACTCTCCCTCGCGCTTGGTCCGCTTGGCGGATGGCTTGCCGTGAGGTGCTCTTTTGAGGAGATTTTTCCGGCAGTTGTGCTCTCGGCTTTCACTTTTCTCTGGATTTCGGGCTTTGACATAATATATGCTACTGCCGACGAGGAGTTTGACCGTCGCCGCGGAATTTACTCTCTTGTCGCCCGTTTCGGCAGGCGTAGGGCACTGATTGTTTCCAGAATCTGTCACATGCTTTCGTTCGGTTTCCTTGTTTTCCTGTATCTTTTCTCCTTCAGAACGTTCTTTGCCTTTCCCGCGCTTTTGCTCTGCGGCTACCTGCTTTACCTTGAACACAGAAGTTTCGGACAGGTGGATTTTGTTTTTTTCAGGACCAACATCCTGATAGGTTTTGCGGTTTTGTTTTTCACTCTCACCGGTATATACTTACCCTGACCATGAGAACAGTAGTTGGAATTACGGGAGCTTCCGGAGTAGCTTACGGGGTTGATTTTCTCAGAAGATGCCCTGATGAGAAATACCTGGTGGCAAGCAAGTGGGGAAAGAGGGTTCTCCACGAGGAACTCGGCCTGAAGGTTGACGAAATGCGTCCATGGGTAACCAATATTTACAGTGATTCTGACCTCGCATCCCCTTTTTCTTCGGGAAGTAATCATTTCGATTCCATGGTCATAGTGCCATGTTCGGTTTCCACCCTGGCGAAAATCGCAAACGGCATAGCCGATACCCTGATAACTAGAATAGCTGCCGTGGCTCTCAAGGAAAAAAGAAGGCTCATAATCGCCCTGCGCGAGACACCTCTCAGTACCATTGCCCTTGAAAACGCGCTTCGCCTTTCCCGCGAGGGAGTGATTATCTCTCCTATCTCTCCTACTGACTACATGGGGGCCGAGTCGCTCTCGGACGTGGTGAGCGGTTACGTGGACAAACTTCTGGGCCTTGTCGGAGTCGATACTGGCAGTGGATGGAAAAGGGAAGAACTGGAGTAGTCTTTTCTCATGTCTCTAAAAGGTTTTCCCGATCTGCAGAGCTTTATAAAACACCTTGAGGACGCAGGCGACCTCAAGAGAATAAAGGCTGAAGTCTCCCCAGAGCTTGAGATAACGGAGATAGCGTCGCGGACAATTAAGGAAGGCGGTCCCGCGCTTCTGTTTGAAAACGTCGAAGGCTCAAATTTCCCACTGGTAATAAACCTTTTCGGTACGGAGCGCAGAGTGGAGCTTGCTCTTGGCAGAAAACCCGCCGAGGTGGGCGAAGAACTGGTAGAGATATTTCGCAAGCTCAATCCTCCGACAATAGGGGGAATTTTTTCTGTTCTTCCAAAGGCCAAGGGGATGCTTTCCATGAGAACTAAGACGGTCAGGCGCGGCGACGTTCAGCACATTGAAACAGAACCTGACCTCTCAAGGCTTCCCGTGATAAAATGCTGGCCCCGTGATGGGGGAAAGTTCATAACCTTCGGACTTGTGCTCACTAGGGATCCGGCTACGGGGTCGAGAAATCTCGGAATTTACAGAATGCAGGTGTTTGACTCCTCAACAACCGGGATGCACTGGCACGCGCACAAAGGAGGGGCGGCACATTACCACGAGGCCAGAAAGCTTGGAAAAGATCTTGAGGCCGCCGTAATACTCGGAGGAGACCCGAAAATGATTTTCTGTGCTGTCGCACCTCTTCCCGATGGTATGGACGAGCTTGCGTTTGCCGGCTACCTGAGGGGAAACCCGATGCCTATGGTAAAGGGAAAGAACATCTCGCTTCATGTTCCTGCGGATGCGGAGTTCATACTTGAGGGCTCTGTCCCAAGAGATGTTCTAAGGAAAGAAGGTCCCTTCGGCGACCATTTCGGTCACTACTCGATGGAGGCTGATTTTCCCGTTTTTAACCTAAAGGAAATAACCCACAGAATAAACCCCGTATATCCGGCCATCGTGGTGGGCAAACCCCCGAAGGAGGATGTGTACCTTGGAATAGCGGCGGGTGAGATGTTCTCTCCTCTGATAAAAATCATACAGCCCGAGGTAAAGGATATGTGGGCTTACCCCGAGGCGGGTTTTCACAATCTCCTGGCGGTTTCTGTAGATGAGCGTTATCCCAAGGGCGGGATAAAGTCCATGCTTGCGCTCTGGGGAACGGGGCAGCTTCTTCTCACAAAGTGCATGATCTGCGTCTCAGGTGACGTTGACCCCAGGGATTTTTCCGCGGTGCTTAAGGAGATAGGTGAGAATTTTGATCCAAGGGAGGACTTTCTCATGATACAGTGGGCGCCACTTGACACCCTTGATTTCACAAGCAACAAGTTTAACGTGGGAAGCAAGATGGGAATAAACGCCGTAAGGAAGAATATTCCCGAGAGAAAGACCTATGCCACAGAGGTTCCTGATCTCAGGGAAAAACACCGGGATATAACCGGATTCAGACTTCTTGCAGGAGGTTTCTGCGTAGTACGTATTGATGAATCACGTACCGATCCTAAGGAGATAATACGCAGATTGTTTGAGACACCAGGCCTTGAGGGTGTGCGCATAATCGCGGTTGTGAGCCCGGATATAGACCTGACGGATGACACGGAGCTTATCTGGGGTATCTTTACAAGGTTTGATCCCTATCTGGACGTACTTTTCGAACATACGGAGCTTCGGGGTTCCGCTGTGATTTACGACGGTAGGATGGGAATTGACGCCACGGTAAAGCAGTGGTACCCCCCGGTTATAGAGATGTCAGAGGATATAAAGGATAAAGTGGAGGCTAAATGGAGCGAGTATTGGAACTGACAGAGAATTTCTGCACTGATGAGAGTCTGCTTCCCATAATGGAGAAAGTTGCTGGGGGGCGGAGGCTTTCTTTTGAAGATGGGCTTTCGATACTTCACTCCCCGGATCTTAACACCGTTGGCATGATGGCTGATTACGTTAAGAGAAAGAAATCCGGAGAGAAGGTCTATTTCGTCGTGAATCGCCACATAAATCCTTCAAACATATGCGCCATATCTTGCCGGTTCTGCGCTTTTGGAACAACGAAGAAATCCCCCAATGCCTACGAACTCACAGACGAGCAGATGCTCTCCATGCTGAGTGAGGAAATGAGGGAGATTCACATAGTAGGCGGTCTTCACCCCGACTGGGAATTTGATCATTATCTTGGCATAGTGAAGATGATAAAGAGCCGTTTCCCGAGCATTCATGTAAAGGCTTTCACCGCTGTTGAGATCGACTGGTTCTCTGAGATAAGCGGTCTTTCTCTGAAAGAAGTCCTTCTCACGCTTCAGGATGCGGGAGTGGATGCCCTTACGGGAGGGGGAGCGGAAATACTGCACGAGGAAGTGAGAAAAAAGATCTGTGCCCCAAAGACGGTTGCCACAAGGTGGGAAGAGATTCACCGCCTCGCACATTCTCTCGGCATTCCCACAAACGCCACAATACTCTACGGACACCTAGAGAAGCCTTTCCATGTTGTTGACCACATGGAGAGACTAAGGAACATAGAGGATGAGTATCCCGGTTTTTTTGCATTTATCCCCGTTCTTTTCCAGCCTGAAAACACAGGACTTAAGAACATAAAGCCTTTTCCAGCCTCATACGACATGAAAGTTCACGCTCTTGCGAGACTGTATCTCGACAATTTTCCTCACATAAAGTCTTACTGGATTACACTGGGGGAAAAAGCGGCCCAGGTAGCCTTGCATTACGGTGCGAGCGACGCTGACGGCACAATAATGAGGGAGAAGATTATCCATGACGCGGGGGCTCCGTCGGAAGTGGGTCACAGCAGGGATTTCATGATAAAGATGATCCGGGATTCGGGGTACGTCCCCGTGGAGCGCGACGCGCTTTATAATGAAATAAGGGTGTATAACTGATTTTTACCTGAAACCGGCTTGCATGGCGGTTTCTGTCTGGTACAGGACAAATGAAGAGTAATTTATGGACAAGAATTTTTATCTCTACCCTTGTGGTAGTTGCGGGTGCGGCTTTTGCCGTTCATAAGGAAATTCAGGCGGAGGTTAAAGATATGGAAAGCGCAAAAAATAGTCGTTATGAGGAGGCGACATTTGCCGGGGGATGTTTCTGGTGCATGCAGCCTCCTTTTGACAGTCTAAGCGGGGTTGTCGAAACGGTGGTGGGTTACTCTGGGGGAACTGAGGAAAATCCTACCTATGAGCAAGTCTGGCAGGGAAAAACGGGACACGCAGAGGCAATAAAAGTTATCTACGATCCAGCGAAGACAAACTACGAAACCCTACTTGAGACTTTCTGGATAAATATTGATCCGACCCAGGTAGATGGCCAGTTCGCCGACAGGGGGAGACATTACAGAACCGCTATTTTCTACCACGATAATTCCCAGAAGGAAAAGGCCCTTCTTTCGAAAAAGAAACTAGATGAGTCGGGTAAATTCAAAAAGCCGGTAGTCACCTCGGTGGAAAAGTTCGTTTCTTTCTACAGAGCTGAAGAGTACCACCAGAAATACTACGAGAAAAACCCGATTCACTACGGTAATTACAAAATAGGTTCAGGGAGGGCGGGTTTCATTGAAAGAACTTGGGGAAAGCAGGGTCTGCAGTGCCACGGCGAACCCTTGGGACTTACCTGAGTGAGCGGCTGTCACCTTAAAGATATTCTGTCTGGAACCGATGACCGTTTACTTTCTCGACTCCCGAATAAGATTTCCTGATCCATCTGAAGCGGAGCCGGGAGGACTTCTGGCGGTCGGAGGAGACCTTTCTCCCAAGAGACTTGTTCTGGCCTATGAAAAAGGCATTTTCCCGTGGTATTCCGATGGAGATCCCATTTTATGGTTTTCTCCTGATCCAAGAATGGTTTTTTTCCCAGGGGACTTCACATTTTCGAAAACCCTTCTGAAGAAAGTATCTTCCGGGAAATTCTCGGTAAGGGCCGATACGAATTTCGCCGCGGTTGTTGAGAACTGTGCACGGGTCCAGAGAAAAGGGCAGAGTGGGACATGGATAACTGAGGGAATGAAGGTGGCTTACGGGAAACTGCATGAACTGGGTTACGCCCATTCTTTTGAGACCTATATTGAAGAAGAGCTTGTCGGTGGGCTTTACGGAGTGTCTCTCGGAGGTGCGTTTTTCGGAGAATCTATGTTTCACACAGAAACCGACGCTTCCAAGGTAGCACTTTTCCATCTGGCCCGGAAATGCTGGGAATCAGGCTTTGATTTCATAGATTCTCAGGTTCCAACGGATCATATAAGGACTCTCGGAGGAAGAGAAATCGGAAGAAAAGATTTTCTGTCCGCACTTGAATCCTCTCTTGAGAAGAAGACACTGCGCGGCAGGTGGGAGATATCTGAACTGCTCCCTCCAAGGCAAAATGACAAGGACTGTAAAAATGGTTAAAATCCTGCTTCATGCCAAAACTGCTTGTCTTCCAGCATGTGCCTCATGAGATACTGGGAACGCTTGATCCTATGTTAAGAAGTGCCGGTTTCAGGATACGTTACGTAAACTTTGGACGTTCAGATTACAAGATTCCCGGACTCCGAAATTATGACGGTCTTATAGTTCTTGGTGGCCCGATGAACGTGGATGAGACAGAGGAGTATCCTTACCTCGTACCGGAGACCGAATCCATAAGGGAGTTTATTCAGATGGAGGCTCCGGTGCTCGGAATATGTCTCGGTTCGCAGTTAATTGCCAAGGCCCTCGGAGCCCGTGTTAAAAAGAACCCGGAGAAGGAGATTGGCTGGTACAACATCTCTACTACCGAAGAGGGGAAAAAGGATCGTCTTACAGGGACATTTGATCCTGTTGAGAAGGTTTTTCAATGGCATGGGGATACTTTTGAAATTCCGCCGGGTGCCGTGCATCTGGCAACCTCCCCCGCATGCACAAACCAGGCATTCCGATACGGAGACAAGGTATACGGTTTTCAGTTCCACCTTGAAGTAGACGCCCCAATGATAGAGCGCTGGCTTGTCAATCCAGTGAATAAAAAAGAAATTGAAGAACTCGGCGGCAGGATAAGCCCCGATGCTATAAGGTCCGAGACGTCAAAATACATAGGTACCCTTTCAAGTCTCAGTAGGCGGACTTTCAGCGGTTTTATCGATCTGCTAGGGGGCGCCTCGGAGAAGAAGGCACATATGCCTTCTGTATGAGCTTTTCCGCTTGCAGTCGGTTTTACAGATTCTATTTATTTAAGTTATTCAGGTGCTCTGACTAAGACATCGTTTGACTAATCTCAGCGGAATCATATGGCGTGGAAGTTCTTTGGGAACATTCGGTTCTGTTTGAGATAGGCTAGGGATACTCTCTATTTGTTTCATTATAAGCTTAGGTTCCCGAAGCCATCTCCATATCTGGTGGAGAACTATTACGGTTAACCTCTTCAAGCTCTTCTGCAAACTTATTGTCTTTTTCAGTCTTTCTCATAATAACTCCGGTTTTCGTATTGATCGCTGTTGAAAAAACCTCGGGCGTGTGTATAATCCGTGCGTCCTTCAGTTACTAAGAATCTTCTTTTAATCCACTCGACGAGGTAAATAATGAGCAATTGGGAATGTAAAAATCACGGTCATCCGGACATAAAGCCTTCTGCTTCCAGAAGAGCCATATTTATCGGCAGGTATCAGCCCTACCATGCTGGGCATATAAGCCTTGTCAGGCAGAAGCTCGACAAGGGAGTACCGTGCCTGATAATGGTAAGAGATATTCCTCCTGACCCAAAAAACCCTTTCACCACGGAACAGACGGTAGGAATGATAAAAAAATACCACGACAGCAAGGGCGATGACGTGGTTGTGATGGCTATTCCGGACATTGAATCGGTAAACTGGGGCAGGGGAGTTGGTTACGAGATGAACGAGTTTTTCCCGCCTGAAAACATAGGGTTCATTTCAGCTACCAAGATACGTGAATCGATAGCAAGCGGCAATGAGGAGTGGAAAAATCTCGTCGACGAGTCCATTCAGGACGACGTGGTAAGTTACCTGAGCGGTAACTAATCCTAGTTCCTGAAATTAAAAAGACGGCTTCACGGACCACGCGTACCACTCTGCGCAGAAACTGCACGGGCATATACGAGGAGAGTGGAGCGGGGAAATAGCATGTCGCAAAGAGTGTATCAGAATCAGGTTGCCGGGACGCGCTGGGCACTGCAGGTCAGTATCTTAAGTTCTCCGAGTAGCCTCTGCAGCTAGCCTTTGAGTTGCTGGATCATATCTCCGTTGAGGCGCCGGATTTGATCTATGATCCTGATTACGGTTCATGACATATAACCCGCCTTCTGGCAAAGCACTGGTCTTCATCCAGTGTCTACGGCATCTATAACTCACCAAAGAGGCTGGCCGAGAGGAATCTATAATATTGTTTCAGTTGCTGCGGGGAGAATTGACGAATTCTGAAACCTTCTTAACGTGATTCGGTTTCCGCGGTCTCTTTCTTGTCGGACTTTCTCTGGTACTTGCGACGGAATTTCTCGACCCTGCCTTCTTTTTTATAGTGCTTTTCCTTTCCTGTATAGAAAGGGTGAGAGTCGCTTGAGATCTCCACGCTTATAAGCGGGTACTCATTTCCGTCTTCCCATTTAGTGGTTTCCTCCGATGTTCTGGTCGAACGCGTAAGGAACATATGCCCGGTGAACGAATCCTTGAAAACCACATAGTTATAATCTGGGTGAATATCTTTTTTCATCTTGCCTATCCAGTGCTTTTTTGAGAAATAAAATTCTATACGACTATAAAATTTTGTAAAGTGTGGCGGCGAGACTTAAAAGTCCCAAAGACGAGAACTGCTCACCAATACTAAGACGGAGACTAAACATTGAGTCGGCATCAGGCTTGATTTGAAGTGCAGGAGACGCTGTCAACCATCTCTGGGTTTCCAAGGGTGTGGCTTTTGTGAGTAATGTGTACTACAAAGTTTCTTGAATGGAGTCACGTATGCTTAAGCATACGTGGTCTGAATATGCAACGGACAGTGTTCTTTCTATCCTCGGATCTGATTGAGAATTTCAGCGGCTTTTCTGGCGAAATAGGTGATTATGATGTCGGCACCGGCCCTTTTTATGCTCAGAAGACTTTCAAGAACTGTTTTTTCCTCTTCAAGCCATCCAGACTCACACGCCGCCTTTATCATAAGATACTCTCCGCTTACCTGATAGGCCGCCACCGGAAGATCAGTGTTTTCCCGGAACAGTGATACGAGGTCCAAGTAGTATCCTGCGGGTTTCACCATCACTATATCCGCTCCTTCCTCCTCGTCCAGGATCAGTTCCCGCAGGGCCTCTGTTGAGTTTGCAGGGTCCATCTGATAAGTCATCTTGTCTCCGCCTCTGGGTGCTGAGTCAAGTGCTCCGCGAAACGGTCCATAAAAAGAGGAAGCGTACTTTGCCGTATACGACATTATCGAAACGTTCGTATAGCCTTCTTCGTCAAGAATTTCCCTTATGGCTCCGACCCTCCCGTCCATCATGTCGCTCGGGGCGACTATGTCGGCTCCTGCCGTAGCGTGGCAGAGAGCCTGCTTACAGAGCACCTCAACGGTGATATCGTTAAGTATTTCCCCGGATGCAGACACCACCCCGTCGTGTCCATCACTTGAGTAAGGGTCAAGAGCTATATCCGTTATGACAGAGACTTCGGGAACCTGTTCTTTTAAGGCGTCTACAGCTTCTGGCACAAGTCCTCTCGGATTATAGGATTCTTCGGCGAATTGGGATTTAAGGCTGTCTTCGACCGCCGGGAAAATCATTACGGCCCCTATGCCAAGGACGTGGGCCCGTCTTACCTCCTCAACGAGGCCTGAAACGCTCCACCTTCTGCACCCGGGCATTGATTCTATCTCTTCATCATGATCCTTAACATGGATAAAAAGCGGGTACACGAGATCTTCGGGCAAAAGCCAGTTTTCCCGGACGAGATTTCTTATGGAGCGAGATTTACGGTTTCTTCTCGGTCTTGCACAGATGTCAAGAGATGGTGTGTCTTTTACCGGCATCTTTATCTTTTTCCCCTGTTTCAAGGTGTCTCTCTCCTCTATATCTGTTAATTGGCTTTGAAATTCGCTACGAAAATGAAACCTGCGTAAATAGTAAAAGGCAAGAAACAGTGGCAGGTGGGGACACCGCAGTTCTGCATTCCGCACTTTTAAAAACTGCCCGGAGTTGTTATAATCCGCACGAACAGGGAAGGTAACAATGAGCAGACAGCAAACCCGCAACGCCTCCGATACCTATACAATGGGGTACAGTGAGAATTTCGAGAAACTGCTCAGACGGAGAAACGCGGGGATAAACGCGGCGCACCTACTCCCATCTCTTAAGCCTGACATGCGGGTCATTGATCTTGGCCACGGCCCCGGAACTATCTCTCTCGGTCTTGCTGAAGCTGTCTTTCCAGGGGAACTGCATGGAGTGGACATGGAGTTCTCACAGGTCGAGATGGCAAGGGCCGCGGCGAAGTCTGCCGGGGTTGCAAACGCACACTTTCACACGGCGGATGTTACTGATCTGCCGTTTGAAGATGACTCGTTTGACGTGGCGCATTTTCACGGAGTGCTTATCCATGTCCCGGATACCATGGCGGCACTGGGCGAAGCTCGAAGGGTTCTTAAGCCCGGGGGTATTGTCTCCGCGAGAGAGATGTCTGTAGAATCTTCGTTTTATGAACCCGGATTGCAAGAGCAGCTTGCGACCTTTGCAAAACTGGTTACCGCAAATGGGGGTCATCCCGAAATAGGCAGGGAGCTTAAACGGCTTTTTCTTCAGGCAGGATTCTCGGATGTGAAAGCTGGCTTTTCCTTTGAGCCTTTCTGCACCCGGGAGGATGTTGAATTTCTCTACCGTTTTGCTTCCGACTGGTTTTTCTCCGCTGAAACCCGCAAGGCTGCCGTCGGGTACGGAATCGCCACCGGGGAGCAGTTCGATGAGTGGTACCGGAAATTTGATAGGTGGAAAGATACTCCTGGAGCGGTGGCGGCCTTCGCATGGGGAGAGGCAACGGGATGTGGATAGGGATTTCGCGGGCCATTTTCCCAAGACTTGACTTTTGGTTTTTCTTGCCGGTTTTCCGTGTCGCAATAGCCTGTCCCTAAGCATTCTGCTGCGCGATAAGAGGTTTTATCTGCGAGCTGGCCTTGTCAGGATGACAATCAGTCTTATTTTTATGTAAAAGTATAATTGCCACAACGGAGGTTTCAGATGACTGAACAGAAAACGGAGAAACACGAATTTCAGACTGAAGTGCGAAGGCTTATGGATATCGTGATCAATTCCCTTTATACAGACAGGGAGATATTCATCAGAGAACTTGTTTCAAACGCATCCGACGCTCTTGAGAAGCTAAGGTACATACAGCTGATGGAAAAGGAAATATACGATGAGTCCCTCCCGCTAGAAATCGAAATATCAACCTCAGGAGAAGACAATACAATCACCTTTACTGATTACGGTATCGGGATGAGCAGAAAGGAGCTTTTGGAAAACCTAGGAACGATAGCCCGCTCGGGCTCAAGGAGCTTTGTTGAGGCACTAGAGAAAAGCAGCACTGAGGGTGGAGACCTGATCGGACAGTTTGGCGTGGGTTTCTACAGTTCTTTTATGGTTGCCGATTCGGTTGAAGTATTTACCAGAGGATACAGGAAGAATTCGGAGCATCTGGTATGGCAAAGCTGTGGTGATGGGACATTTGAGATAAAAAAGGGAAAGGGGCACAGAAGAGGTACAAAGGTCATTGTGTCTCTGCGGGAGGATGCAAAGCAGTTCTCGGACCCTGATGTGGTAAGGGATATACTGAAAAAATATTCAGCTTTTGTTCCCTTTCCACTAAAGCTAAACGGCGAGCAGATAAACACCACCGAGGCCATCTGGCTTCGCAACAAGAATGACATTACGGATCAGGAGTACGGCGGTTTCTACAGATTCCAGACAAACTCCTTTGACGAACCTAGGTACAGATTTCATTTCTTCTCCGAAGCCCCGATTGACATGAACGTTCTTTTGTTCGTCCCTGAGGATAACATGGAGCGTCTTGGATTCGGAAGAATGGAACCTGCTGTGGGTCTTTACTCAAGGAGGGTGCTTATTGATGAATCACCGAAGAATCTTCTTCCCGATTGGATGAGGTTTTTAAAGGGAGTGGTGGACAGCGCGGACATTCCTCTTAACATATCAAGAGAGACCATGCAGGACAGTTCCCTTGTTAAGAAGCTTAACTCCGCTATTACTAAAAGGTTTATAAAATTCCTTGAGCAAAGCTCGATTGAGGATCCGAAGAGTTATGGTGATTTCTACGGCAAGTTCGGCTTTTTCATAAAAGAGGGGGTAGCTTCGGATTTTGAGCACAGGGAACAGCTTCAGGAGCTTTTGCGCTTTGAATCCTCGCGTAAAGAGGAAGGAGATCTTGTTTCCTTCAAGGATTATCTCTCAGGCATGGGCGAAGACCAAGAAGAAATCTACTACCTGCTGAGCTCCGCAAGAGATGCGGTTGAAAACAGTCCCCACATGGAGTTTTTCAGAAAAGAGAACATCGAGGTTATTTTTATATATGAACCGATTGACGAATTTGTAATGTCGACTCTCAGCGAATATAACAAAAAAAAGATTGTCTCCGCTGACAGCGTCGACATAGGTGCTGCAGGTGAACCTTCAGATGTACCTTCCGAGGAGGAAAAATCTCTTTGCGGATGGATGAAAGAAGTGCTTGGCGAGAGGGTGGGGGACGTGCGCGTGAGCAGTAGGCTTGTTGATAGTCCCGTTGCCGCGTTCAACTCCGATTCCGCGATGACTCAGGGGATGAAAAGGATTATGAGGAACATAAATTCGGGTGCTGAGGTCTCTTCCATAGTTCGCCTTGAGATAAACAGCGGCCACGCTCTTATAAAAAACCTTATTTCCATAAGGGAAAAAGATGAGGAACTCGCCGGGATCATCGCGGAGCAGCTCTTTGATAACGCGCTTTTAGCCGCGGGGTACATGGAGAATCCCGCGAGCATAGTCGGAAGAATAAACAGTATACTTGAGCGATTGGGTTCTGTATGATCATACACAGATGAACTACCTTGCCCATCTACGTCTTGCAGGTGATGATCCGGAATGCTTGACAGGAAATTTCCTGGGTGATTTTGTTAAAGGCAAACTTTACAAGGGATGTTCCACCCCAGCCATAAGCCGCGGATTAATGCTGCACCGACGGTTCGCCGCTTGGCCGGATCCTCATAGGATCA
>JAPOSJ010000044.1 GCA_026709745.1 Candidatus Dadabacteria bacterium
CCGCTCGGTGATAGACCGCTCGCTTGATGGGCTTAGCGATTTTATAAAGAACTTGTCAAGACGCCTGAGTGCTTTTCAGACCGGTCTGCTTAGGTATTATGCTGCGGCCATGGTAGGCGGAGCTGTCGTAATAATCGTGCTTCTTCTCATCTATAGTTCCGCCGCTTCCTGATTTCTGTCCCTGTTTCCGGTTTTTTGGTACCATTCAACCCCATGTACTTGACAGATGATTTTTAATATAGATATTCATTATCCAGGTTATCTAGGTAATCTCCGCTACCCTGTTTTTGAAAATCTGTCAGTTCCGCTCGTTTACGGGTGATTCTGTTTTCATAAACCTGATCTTTCAGACAGATGAAAAATAAGGTGTTGGCGATTTGCTGATATAGTTTGCTTCATGATTGGGAAAATGCTTGGGAGAAAAAAGCTGTTAACAGCGGTTTTGATTACAGTTGCCGTGCTCTATTTTGTTTTTGGACATTACAATGTATCGGCGACAAAACCACACCCCAGCATTGTGAGCATGGTCTTCCACAGCATTACGGAGAGGTCGATACAGAGAAACTCAGTGAATATCACGGTTCCCTATGATATTGACGATGAGGATATGTACGTAAAGGGGTTTAGGGAATACGAGAAGATGTGTGTTCAGTGTCACGGGGCACCTGGCATTGAACCTTCCCCGATTGGCCAAGGTCTTTTCCCGGTACCTCCGAAGTTCCCTGAGGAGGAGCTTTATGAATACTCTCTTAAGGATATCTTCTGGGTGACAAAAAATGGGGTCAAGATGACGGGGATGCCCGCTTACGGACCTACCCACGAAGACAAAACGATCTGGGCAATAGCCATATTCCTTGACCGGTCGAGAAATTTATCTGAAGCCGAGTATAAGGAACTCAGGGACAGATATCCCGGCAGACATAATTAATGAATGACCGCCAATTAATGACCGACTGATAACTTTCCGGTATCCTTGCCGGACATGGTTTCGTTCTTGACATCTTGGAGGAAACAGTTGCCCTTTCATTGTCTTTTATGGAGAAAATTGCCGGTTTATTGACTTTGCTCTAATAATGGTAATGATTACCATCTAGATTAACTGTTTTATGGATATTTAAAGTTGAAAATAGTGTTATGCAAGTAAGCAGAACCCTTGATTATGCCGTCAGATGCCTTATCCATATGGGGTCCGCTCCCGAGCTTAAGTTCAGTATGAAGCAGATATCGGAAACCCAGCATATTCCGCAGAATTATCTTGCCAAAGTGATGCGAAGGCTTGTTAACCGCGGAATACTCAGGTCGAAGGTGGGACCTGAAGGCGGATACATGCTTCGAAAATCCCCAAGTGAGCTCACTCTTAGAGAGGTGTACGAAGCCATAGAGGGAGAAATAAGGATAGTCGACTGCATGGACGAAGACGGTCCCTGCGCCCTTTATGAGAACTGCGGGCAGCTTCCCCTCTGGGACAAACTCAAAGTTTCCATGATAAGGATTCTTGAGAATACTACTATCAGGGATATGGTGGATGAAACTCAAGGCGGCAGAAGTCATTAACAGGAGGATATTTTCTTAATGAGCGTTGATCTTGAAAAACTCGCACAGGAGGAGTACAAGTACGGATTCGTAACAGATGTAGAGCAGGAGATTGCCCCCAAGGGACTCAATGAAGACACAATCAGAATGATCTCCTCAAAGAAAAACGAACCGCAGTGGCTTCTCGAGTGGCGCCTTGGGGCATATGACCGCTGGAAGAAGATGAAGGAGCCCCGCTGGGCTTTTCTTCGGTACCCGAAAATAGATTTTAACGAAATAAGCTACTACGCCGCTCCTAAAAGCAATCCCAGGCCGAAAAGTCTCGACGAGATAGACCCTGAGATAAAGGAGACCTACGACAAGCTGGGCATTCCCCTTGAGGAGCAGAAGATGCTTGCGGGAGTCGCGGTCGACGCGGTTTTCGACAGCGTTTCCGTCTTTACCACTTTCAAGGAGAAGCTAGCCGAGGAAGGTGTCATTTTCTGTTCCATATCCGAGGCTGTGGAAGAACATCCCGATCTCATACGCAAGTATCTGGGCTCGGTCGTTCCGCGCGGAGATAATTTCTACGCGGCTTTGAACTCCGCGGTCTTCACCGACGGCTCTTTTGTCTATGTGCCCAAGGGGGTAAGGTGCCCCATGGAGCTTTCCACCTATTTCCGCATAAACGCGGAGAATACAGGACAGTTCGAGAGAACTCTTATAATCGCTGATGAGGGCAGTTATGTAAGCTATCTTGAGGGCTGTACGGCCCCGCAGAGGGACGAGAATCAGCTCCACGCCGCCGTGGTTGAACTCATAGCCCATGACGATGCCACCATAAAATATTCGACGATACAGAACTGGTACCCAGGGGACAAGCAGGGCAAAGGCGGAATATACAATTTCGTCACCAAGCGGGGCAGATGCCTCGGCAGGAGCTCAAGGATTTCTTGGACGCAGGTCGAGACCGGTTCTGCCATTACCTGGAAGTATCCGAGCTGTGTTCTGGAAGGGGATGATTCGGTCGGAGAGTTCTACTCAGTCGCCCTTACCAACCGACGGCAGCAGGCCGATACCGGAACCAAGATGGTTCACGTGGGGAAAAACACCAGCAGCACGATTATTTCCAAGGGAATCTCAGCGGGCGAGGGGCAGAACATATACAGGGGGCTTGTTGAAATTGGAAAGAATGCCGAGAAGGCGAGAAACTACACGCAGTGCGACTCAATGCTAATAGGGGACCGCTGCGGTGCGCACACTTTTCCATACATAGAGGTCAAAAATTCCACGGCCCACATGGAGCACGAGGCTTCTACCTCTAAAATAGGTGAGGACCAGATGTTTTACTGTCGCCAGAGGGGTCTTTCCGCCGAAGACGCAGTCTCGCTCATAGTGAACGGCTTCTGCAAGGAAGTTTTTAAAGAACTGCCGTTTGAGTTCGCTGTAGAGGCTGAGAAACTGCTGAGCGTAAGTCTTGAGGGAAGCGTGGGTTGATACGGGTTTCCACCGTAATTCTGAAAAAAATCTAGGAGGAGCAAAACATGCTCGAGGTGAAAGACCTGCATGTGCAGGTAGATGACAAGGCAATACTGAAGGGGATGAATATTACCGTGGAGCCCGGGGAGGTTCACTCCATAATGGGTCCGAATGGTTCTGGGAAAAGTACCCTCGCTCAGGTTCTCGCAGGCAGGGAAACATATGACGTTACAGGTGGAGAGATAACTTTTCATGGTAAGGATCTTCTTGATCTTGAGCCCGAGGAGAGAGCATGTGAAGGAATATTCCTGGCTTTCCAGTATCCGGTCGAGATCCCCGGGGTCGCGAACACATACCTTCTTCGTGAGGCTCTTAACGCAAAGAGAGAGTACCGGGAGGAGAAACCTCTTAAGCACATCGAGTTCGCAAAGCTTGCCAGAGAGAAGATGAAAGTGCTCGGCATTGATGAGGATCTTCTTAAAAGGTCTGTGAACGCCGGTTTTTCTGGTGGAGAGAAAAAAAGAAACGAAATATTCCAGATGCAGATACTTGAACCTTCACTTGCGGTGCTTGACGAGACGGATTCGGGTCTCGACATAGATGCGCTTAAGATAGTGGCCGACGGAGTGAATTCAATGAGAGATTCCGGACGTTCCTTTATAGTGATAACCCATTACCAGAGACTTCTTAACTACATAGTTCCTGATTACGTCCACGTGATGGTTGACGGAAAAATAGTAAGATCGGGAGGAAAGGAACTTGCCCAGGAGCTTGAGGAAAAAGGCTATGCGGAGTTTTAAGGCAAGGTTAACCTGAAAGGAGCATATAAAAAGATGACTATTGTTTTTGACGGTACGCGTGAGAGTTACGTAGAGGGACTATCCAGGCTTCTCGACGACGGCACGAAGGATGTCCCCGAGTGGGTAACCGGACTTCGTCGCGAGGCGATTTCGGGGTTCGGGAAACTCGGGTTTCCGACACTCACTGATGAAGAGTGGAGATTCACAAACCTAGAAGCCCTTCGAAGAGGTTCCTTTTCAATTGCCAGTAACGGAATTTCAAAGCTCTCCGGGCAGGCGGTTGATTCTTGGGAAATTGAGGGACTTGACTGTCTCAGGCTTGTTTTTGTAAACGGCCGTTTCGCCTCGTGGCTTTCGTGTATGGAAGATGAGAGGGGAGAAGTAGTGGTGACAAGCCTGTCAAAAGCGATCTGCGAGAGGGAAGACCTTGTAAGAAGGCACTTGGCTAAATATGCCGATTATGAAAAAGACGCGTTTATTTCTCTTAATACCTCGTATTTTGAGGACGGGCTTTTTGTTTACGTTCCGGACGGAACTGCTCTCGAAAAACCCGTGCATGTTCTTCATATCTCGACTGATGAAGGTAGTCCCCTGTTCATAAACCCGAGGAATCTTATAGTTATCGGGCAAAGCTCCACTGCCAAGGTCATAGAGCATTACGTATCGACATCACAAAGCGTTTATTTCTCAAACGTGGTAACAGAAGTTGTCTGCGGGGAGAACTCAAACCTTGAGCATTACAGGCTTGAGTTTGAAAGCCGAAAGGCCTTTAACTTCCTGAACCTCAGGGTTAACCAGCAGAAAAACAGCAATATTGTTTCCCACTCGATTCTCTGCGGAGGTGCGATAGTGAGAAACAATGTTCATCCTGTTTTAGCCGGGGAAGGATGTAACTCCGACATCTACGGCCTTTTCATATCTGAGGGACGCCAGAACATGGATAATTTCATGCGCGTTTAGCACGCAAGCCCTCATTGCGACAGCCGCCAGTTCTATAACGGCGTGCTTGACGACCGCTCAAAGGGAGTTTTTCATGGAAGAATCCTTGTTCACGAAGGCGCAGAGAAAACAGACGCCAAGCAGACAAACAGGAACCTGCTTCTCTCAGACACAGCCCAGATAGACACAAAGCCCCAGCTTGAGATATACAATGACGACGTAAAGTGCACCCATGGCGCCACAATCGGGCAGATGGATGAAGAGGCACTTTTTTACCTGCGCTCAAGGGGGGTCCCGATGAGAAAGGCTAAAATCATAATGCTTCGCGCCTTCACTAATGAGACGCTTGAGCATATGTCGATCGACTCCGTAAGGGATGTTCTTGAAAGGGTAGTAATGAAATGGTTCGAGCGGAGGCTCAAAAACGGGAGGTAGGTTTATGTCGGATTACGAGAAAGTGGCGAAAGTCACAGACATAGCCGAAGGGGATGTGGAATCTTTTTTCGTCGGTGCAGACGCAATTGCAATATGCAGGGTCGATGGTAATTTCTACGCCTTTAGGGATGAATGCACTCACCAGAGTTTTACCCTTTCAGACGGCGATCTTGAGGGAGAGCGGATCACCTGCTGTTATCACGGGGCTGAGTTCAACGTTAGAACCGGCGAGGCCCTCTGCCTTCCGGCCGTCGAACCCTTGGAAACCTACTCAGTAAAGATTGACGGGGCAGACATACTTGTAAAGATTGACGACTGACGGTTTCCATCTTTTTATCCACCAATTGAATTTCAAAGTTCACCGCCTGATTCGGAAAATATTTTTTCAGGGCTTTCGAAACTGAAAACAAAGGGCTTTAGGTCGAGAAAACTTTCAGTTCGCAGGTGAACGTGAAGTGCTGGTCATTCCGAAAGACTGTGATTAACCAGTTCGGCGAGAAATTTCGTAAAAGGCACAATGTTCTGCCTGATGCTTGCATCCTCGAGGGCTTCCATGTAGAGACTGCGTTTTTCTACCGGTATCACTAGCCAAGGGTAACCCCCTGCAGCCAGCATAACGTTCATGAGAAAACGCGCCATCCGCCCGTTGCCATCCACAAAGGGGTGTATGTAGACAAAAACGAAATGTCCGAGAAGCACCCTTACTTCGGGGCTTTTTTCGTTTCGCAGCAGATCAAAGAAAGCTGGCATCAGTTCCCGTACAGATTCGTGAGCGGGCGGCACGTGCATTGATCCGCGTATGTAGACTGGACCCCTCCGGTATCCTGCAAGCTCTGCTGCACCCATAATTCCAGCCGCCACGCTCGGCCTGAAAAGCTCCCGATACCATTTTCCAAAATCCTCTGAAACGGCCTCACCAGAATTTTTCCCCTTGAGAACGTCAATTATGGTGAGTTTCACGGCTTGAAAAGCCTGCCAGTATCCGCGGGCGGCAAGAGCGTCTCGGTTCTCCTTATCGGTTCCCTCCGGATCCCACCTGCCTTCACGCACTCGGTTTATAAGCTCAACATCGACGCGGTATCCCTCGATCGACAGTGAATTGTACGCGTCTGCAGCGTAAATATCGTCTATTTGCCTAAGGTACGTCTTAGTATCAACGACGACTCTGGAAGATTTCGGAAAATGCTCGATTACATCTTCCTGAAATCCGTCCCACATCATACGCGTGCGGTTCACATGAGGCGAGACCTCGCGTGTCCCGAAGGAAACCGTTTTTTCCTCGAAGGGGTCAGATTCATATGTCGCATGCCCGGCGCTTCTCATTGTATCGATAATCGCGTCTGCAACCCCCTGGAAGGGTTACGTAGACTGAATAAGAAAACTGGATTTATGGTTTCTTGATAATATAAAAATATTTTTATATTAAACTTTTTCCTAATAGTGGGTATAAATGTTAATAGGAGGTGCCAATATGGATAATATGGAAAATCTTATATTTGATATAGCCTGGGATGATGAAGCTAACGTATGGTATACAGAAGAAACACCTATTCCTGGTGTTGTTGCTGAAGCAAACACAATTGACGAACTTCAAAAAAAACTTTCTGTAATAATTTCTGAAATATCGGATATTTCTTTAGAATCAAGCGACTTTAACAAATCTAAATCTGCACCAGTTCCTTATGTTATTAAATCAATACAAATGACACAAATGAAATCGGTTTAATGGAATCTTATACTCCTAGAGTTAAGAAAATTTTACAAGATAATCAATGTTATTTTTATCGACAAGGTAAAGGGGATCACGAATACTGGTGGAGCCCAATTACTTGTTGCCATGTTACTGTAGATGGAAAAATAAAATCAAGACATCTTGCTAACAAAGTTCTAAAACAAGCAGGAATTAGTAAGAAATTTTAAAAATAAAAGAGCACATAATGACTGATAAAAACAAAGAATGGGATAAAGTAGAGCAGGCTACTAAGCTTATATTTGATATGTCTTCTATTTCTCATAAGAGATCTAAAAAACCAACTAAACAGGATTTAAATCGTAAGTTTTCTTTGAAAAAATAGAAAAGGAAATCCCAAAATAAATGAAGTGAAATAAGGGATTTAAGAAACCTTGTCAACTTTGCTATATAATTCCCAATTTTTGTAATCAAGTCTTCAGGGTGTGTTAATCTATTGAGCTTGGCATATTTAGGTTATCACGTCAAGCTATTTTTAGTTTATTCTGCTATTTATCGGAGGACCTTTGACTGAGGGGCCGGGAGGCGAAAACTTAAATTCGCATAAAATTACGAACACTACCAGTCTAAGAATAGAGTCCGTCTGCTTATAACCATAATCCTCAAAAAGAAGTATAATATTCCAGAAATGGAACTCGGATATTTCACGATGCCTCTTCATCCGTTCGGTTCTTCTTTCTCCGAGACGCTCGAAGCAGACATGGGGCAGGTGGTTTTCCTCGACGAAATCGGTTTCAGGGAAGTATGGATAGGGGAGCATTTCACCGCAGGTTGGGAGAATATTCCGGCGCCCGATCTTTTTATAGCAAAGGCTTCTGCCCTCACTGAGCGTATAATTTTCGGCACGGGCGTTTCCTGTCTCCCTCAGCACAACCCTTTCATTCTTGCGCACAGAATCGCAGTTCTTGACCACCTCCTTAAAGGAAGATTTTACTGGGGAGTGGGGGCCGGGAGTTTCATTGGGGATTTCAAAGCGTTTGGAATAAACCCGAGGACGGGTGAGCAGCGACAGCTTATGAATGAGTCCCTTGAGATGATACTTGATCTCTGGAATGATCCCCGCCCTGGCGACTACGCTAATTCTCGATGGAAGTTCACAGTTCCCGACCCCGTGCGGGAGGTCGGTATTGGAGTGCATACAAAACCTTACCAGAAGCCCCATCCTCCAATAGCGGTTGCGGGAATCTCGGAGAACTCGGCGAGTCTTATGACTGCCGGGGAACGTGACTGGATACCGATGAGCATAAATTTCGTTATTCCCGATGTGCTCAGGTCTCACTGGGCGGGATATGAACAGGGGGCTTCTGCGTCTGGCAGGACGGCGCAGAGGACGAAATGGAGAATCGCGAGGGATGTCTACGTTGCAGAGACAGACGAAGAAGCGAGAAAAGAAGTAAAGGAAGGCACGCTTGCAAGAGATTTTCAGGACTATTTTTTCAGAATAGTTCCCCTTATAAGAAACAATCTTGATCTTTTCAAAGTCAACAAGTCAATGTCTGATAGTGAAGTGACCATGGATTACATGATCGAGAACATGTGGCTTGTTGGAAGCCCCCGGGAGGTTGCCCGGAAAATAATTGAGCTTTATGAGTTCGTTGGTGGGTTCGGGGTGCTTCTTGTAATGGGGCACGAGTGGAACCCAGGGGAAAAGTGGAAGAGATCAATGAGGCTTCTACAAGAAGAAGTTCTTCCGATTGTGAAAAAGAATCTGCGCCAGGGAGCCTGAGATTTCTTGGAGATTGTCAGGGCTGCGGTCCGTGACTGAAGTGAATTCCACATTCTTTGTCAGAACCCTGTTCCCACGACCACCTGCCAGCCCTCGGATCTTCTCCTTTCTCTACTGCCCTAGTGCAGGGAGCACATCCTATGCTCGGATATCCCATGTCGTGAAGTTTATTGTAGGGAACTTCGTTTTCCCTTACGTAGTTCCATACCTGATCGATGGTCCAGTCAAGAATAGGGTTTATCTTGAGCATCCTTCCGTGCAGATAATCGATTTCAAACTTGCTTGAGTCCGCACGCTGCTCCGTCTGGTCAGCCCTTATGGAAGTAATCCAGGCGTCAAGGGGCTTTAAGTATCCTTTCAGCGGGTTCGTCTTTCGCACTTGGCAGCAAAGCCTTCTGTTCTCAACGCTTTTGTAAAAAAGATTTACCCCGCGGCTCCTCACCATTTCTTCCACTTCAGCCTTGTCGGGGAAAAGCACCTCGATGTTTATATTGTATTTTTCTCTTGTCCTGTCCATGACGTCATACGTATGTGAATGAAGCCTTCCGGTATCAAGAGTGAATATTCTTGCCTCGGCATCTGTCTTTGCAAACATATCGACAAGTACCATTCCCTGTACCTGAAAGCTGGTTGCAAGTGCGGCAGAGCGACCGAGGTTCTCAGATACCCAGGCGAGAATGTCTTCGGGAGAACTTCGCTCAAACTCGCGATTGAGATTTTTTACGTCTTCTTCAGAGAACTTCATTTAACCCAGAAAACCCAGATATGAGGAAAGGCCGTACTTTATGTATACGAGGGATATGAAATAGCTTGCTCCCACGGTCAACACGGGAACAATAAACCAGAAAAACCCGATTTTGACAACATGGCTGTTTCTTGCAGTCTGCGCGAATCCGTGCTGTGCACACGAGAAACCCACCACTCCCGCCATGACTATCTCAGCGATCGAAACCGGAATTCCGTAAAACGAAGCAAGAAGTATTATCACCGCTGCCGTAAACTCAACTGAGATAGCCCTTATGATGCATATCTCGGTTATTTTCTTTCCAAGGGTCTCAAGAACCCTGCCCCCAAGCAGTATCGCTCCCACTCCCATTGCGACGCCGGCTATAATTGCGCCCTGGTAGGAATCTATAAGACCCAGGCTCACTATAGGACCTATGGCGTTTGCAGAGTTATTGGCGCCTCCGGAAAATGCTATGAACGTTCCTGATATGGTGATCAGAATGGTAAGTATCATGTTCACTCTTTTCTCCGAGAAGTTACTCGCGAGGTAATGGACTATCTTGAAGTAAAAAAACTTCGCCACGACGAAATTTATTGCCCAGGCCGCTATGGGAGCCACAATCCACCATTTAAGCACACGGATGAAGCTGTCGGAATTAAGCGTCTGGGTGTAAAGACCGATTCCCACTATGGAGCACACTATGGCATGGGTGGTGGCGATGGGAGTGCGCGCTATGTTTGCCCACGCGATGAACCCTATTCCCAGAAGCAGGATTATCAGTATGAATCCTATGTCGGAGGAGAGCGTTTCAGCGGGCACTATCCCCTTGCCCACGGTCTCAACCACGGGTGCTCCGGCCGTGAGAGCCCCCAGGAGAGCGAAGATGGCTATCAGCCATACGGCCTGTCTTTTGGATCTTACCCCGGCACCGTATGAAGTCGCCATGGATGCCGCGGAATTGTTGGCTCCTATGTTAAGTGCCAGAAATCCCGAGAGTATAATTGTTACAATTACCAAAGCGCTCAATAAACGGTCTCCTCGCCCGAAATGGTGGCGAAGTCAATTACGTAAAACCCAATATCATTCCGGTTTGTGCAGAAAACAAAAGGGTTTTACGCGGAGTTTCCCAGAGAAGTTCTGAAATTTCGAATAGGGAAAAAAATCGCAGCATATCCAGAAAAAGGTTTTTTCCGTATAATCCGCGAAGTGGCATTCCCTGCTCATGGCTTCTGTGAATGATTGCTCCCACCATGGGGTTGGCGCTCGTTTACGGTCCTCAGACGGCTGTTATGTTGCCCCGGGTGGATATTTCCCCCAGAAATATCTGAGATATAAACTCCGTGCCCTAGGGATTCGGGGTTTTTAACCTTGTGTCAATATAGCAGGAGCTTAGCTTTCCCGAAGAGGGGGTGAAATCTCCGGGCAGAATTGATTTGATCCTCAGAATTAGTTTTAATCTTTTACTGATTTTATTCATCTTCCGGAATTGCTAGTCGAGTGAAACTCTTGCCGTTTAATTGTACCCATTGATACAAAAAATAAATAATCCGAACGGGTTACTTGTTATTTGCGGGGCAGCCGTCTTTGCGCTGCTCGTGGCCGTAGCAAAAATCTCCCCCCATCTCGGCTCCGGGACTTTTGATAGGGAACTGATACCGGTTTTCATATTTTTTATGGTGGCCGCGGCGGCCGTTTACTTGGCTGCAGTGGGATTTTTAAGGAAAAACCGGGCATGTTCAGTTCTTCTAATAATCCTCTTCGGTCTTGGATTCCGAACCCTGTTTTTTTTCTCAGACCCGATACTTGAAGATGATTTCCACCGCTATTTCTGGGACGGCGCCGTTGTCACAGGCGGGATGAATCCCTATGAACACTCTCCTGGGGAAGTGGCACGGGGCGAGGGGGACGGAGAACTTGGTGAACTCAGAGATCTGTACGGTGATACACTTGATAGGGTAAACCACCCGCATGTAAAAACCATCTATCCGCCAGTTGCGGAGTTTTTTTTCGCCTTATCATACAGAATATCTCCCATGAGCCTCACGGCCTGGAGAATTCTGCTTATGGTGTTTGATATTGCTACTCTGGGACTTCTGTTTGCAACTCTCAGGAAACTTTGCATTCCCCTTCAATATTCCCTTATCTACTGGTGGAACCCGCTTCTTGTTAAGGAAATATTTAACTCCGTGCACATGGATGTTCTTGCGTTTCCCTTCGTACTGGGAGCAATCCTGCTTTTTATCTGCGGAAGAAAAAGACTCTGGGCCATTGTTCTCTCGCTCGCTGTCGGAGTCAAACTCTGGCCGGCACTGCTTTTCGGGATGTTTCTCAGTCCACTTCGCCAGAAGAAGGAAACTCTTATTCAGTGCCTTGTTTTCACGGCGGTGCTTTTAGTCATATTTCTTCCGATGGTTGCGTTTAAGCTTGATTCTGCAACGGGTGTGGTGGCATATGGAAAAAGCTGGCAGAACAACAGTCCTTTTTTCGCGGCGACCCTTTCTGTATGGGAGTCTGCTCTCAATGCTCTTGATATTCATCCGGGGCATGCGCAGACATACTCAAGAGCGGGAATTATAATGATCCTCCTTGCCTGGAAGTCCTACGTGGCTTTCGCAATCGGATCTATTGGGATACACAAAAAAGCACTTCTCATAATCGGAGGTGCGTTTCTACTCAGTCCCGCGCAGTTTCCTTGGTACTACACCTGGCTTCTTCCGTTTCTCTGCGTTGCTCCGAGCCCGGGTTTCCTGGCTCTCACAGCTTTGCTACCTCTTTATTATCTTCAGTACTACTTTACTCCCAGTCCTCCGGGGGAAGGCGGAATATTCGGAAATATGGTCGTGTGGTTGGAGTTTGTGCCCGTCTGGGTGTTACTTGCCTGGGAATGGTGGAGATTTCGGGCTTCAAAAAATGTTAATAGCTGCCAAATACAGAGTTGATATTAGTATTTCATATGATACTGTCCCCATCGGGTGGCAAGTGAGCGAAAAAAGCAGATGTCAAAAAAACGACGTGAAAGACTACTTGCAAAAATTAAGGAAAATCCTAAGCACATCACATTTGATGAGTTAAAAAAAGTTGTTTGAGATGTTCAACTTTGAGGGTAAACCACCAAAAAGTGGCTCGCATTACAAGGTCAGATTAAATGAACACAGATTCATATTATCAACTCGAAAATATCGTCCGTCCCTGGATCTGATAAGAAATTTCTGCCCATAACTTTAACCCATACCTGACGGTGCTACAGGTGCTACAGCCATGTTATAAGTAGATTTTTCTAAAATCCCATCTATAGTTGCAAAAAGCACTATTTAAATATACTTAAATAGTGTCAAAGATGGGTAACCTCTATTTAAATCTCTATGATTCATATTTGTGTTAACGCATATCAATGGGCGATTTTCTAAACGAACATCCAGGAATTGTGCTAGCTATTGTTTTGGCTTTTGGTGGAGCTATGTATTGGGCAGGGACTATACATACAAGTATAAGCACACTTAAGAAATCTATAGAAGAAATAAAGAATGATATTAAAGAAATTTTTGATAGACTTTCAAAAATCTCAACTCAGACTCTTGAAACAAAAAATCCTCCTCGTTTAAACGAATTAGGCAGGGAAGTTTCAGAAGAGATTAAAGCATCAGAATGGGCAGAAAAAATAGGGCCTAGTCTTGTTTCTCAAATAAAAGACAAGCAAGATTACGAAATTCAAAAGTTTTCTTTTGACTACGTAAGAAAGAATCTGAAAGAAGAATTGCAAATAAAAATTGAAATCTGTGCTTACGAGAAAAGATTAGTCAAAAGCGATATTCTTGATGTTCTTGGTGTTGTGTTAAGGGATAAGTTGTTAAAGTTGAGAAATGCATTGCCAAAATGAGCAGTGGAGCGGGGAAAGCTAGGACATGGAACATTGGCGGAGTAGGGACTCACGGCAACGATCCAGATTATATCTCACAAAATATGGATACATTTATAGTGAAATATCTAAGAGCAAATGAGAAAGACTGTAAATGATCCTCTTTTTTATTCCTCAAGCTTCAGAATCTTACAGCGGATATTTTAACTCGGTAAAGGGAGACCGGGGGCAGGAATACTTGCTTGCAAGAATGTCAGCCTGAGTTCAGCCAACCATCTCTCTATAAGTAAGTTTTTTAGTCTTCATTATTCCATAGCTAGTAGAGTTTATCTGATCCATAGTGTCCATAAGGTGGACATTGTTAGGATTAGAAAATTCATCTATGTACTTCTGAAGATGCTTAACAGACATTCTGTGATAAACGCCATAATAACCGTGCTTTAGTAATGCCCAGAAGCTCTCTACTCCGTTCACGTGTGCTTCCCCTCTTACATACTCGCCTAAGCTGTGATGTACGCTCTCATGCTTGAATCCGTGTTTTTCTAAACCAGTGTATCCCCTGTGATCTTCAGTATAGACTTGAGTGCCTTTAGATACATTGCTAAGAATGATCCAGAGTAATGTCTGTGCTTTCTATTCGTAAGGCTTTTACCTTTTTGCTTTTTCTGTCTTGTACTGCTACAACCGCTTCTTTGCCCACTGGGCCACGTCCTTTGTTAATTCTCTTTTTCTTATGTTTGTTTTTCTCAAGTCCACCTAAATACGCCTCATCTACTTCTACAACTTTTCCAAACAGTTCAGAAGCCGTGTCTGCCCATCCTTGTCGTATTCTATGGGTAAGAAACCAAGCGTTACTTTGTTTCACTCCTATATCATTTCCTAGCTTAGTACTAGATATTCCCTTTAAGGAAGTGGACATAAGGTAAATAACCATAAGCCATTTTGTATTACGAGTAGGCAGATGCCGAACATGTACTTATCAATAAACACACCATTAAGAAGAAGCTGGTCGATTTATTGCCCCTTCTGAAGAGGGGATAGATCTGGGAGAAGCTCGCAATTACACAGTTTAGTTGTCCCTAAAAATTCGGTCGCTACTGAACAGGAATCCTGCTCTGTATGGCATTCCTGACGGCTTTGTAATCGTTTGGAAGTTCCACGGGGACGTTTCTCAGGTCAGAAGATATTCCCTCAAGAGCGGAGCGGTGGTAGCCGGCTTTGAACTCCACGAATTTAAGCCCGTGAGCGGTGGAGATCACTACTATTTTTTCCCTGTGGGAGATCACTTTTTTCCGAAGCAGTTTCATGAACACCGCGAGGGCGACTCCAGTGTGGGGGCAGTTGAATGTACCCGTTCTGTCTGCTATCGCCGATGCGTGGGACAGTTCGTCTTCCGATGCCTGCTCAACCACCCCTTCAAATCGCCTCAATATTGAAATCGCTTTGTTAATACTTACCGGGTTTCCGATCTGTATGGCGTTTGCCAGGGTCTTTTTCGCTCTAACAGGGCTAAATTCTTCAAAGCCCTTTAGAAAACTCAGGTAAAGCGGGTTTGCGTTCTGTGCCTGCGCGCAGACTATCCTCGGAAGTTTCTTTATGAGACCGAGTTCATACATCATCAGAAATCCCTTACCAAGCGCCGACACGTTTCCCAAGTTTCCCCCGGGGATTATAACCCAGTCCGGCACTTCCCAGTCAAACTGCTGGCAGAGTTCCACACTTATGGTTTTCTGCCCCTCTATGCGCAGGGAGTTAATTGAGTTTGCAAGATAGATATTATGCTCGCTCGTTATTCTCTGGACCATCTCCATACATCCGTCAAAATCCGTATCGAGGGAAAGAACAAGTGATCCGTTTGATATTGGCTGGATCAGCTGGGCGATGGATACCTTGTCCCGTGGGAGAAAAACTATGGAAGGAATTCCCGCCGACGCGCAATAGGAGGCCAGGGCTGCCGAGGTATCTCCCGTTGAGGCGCATGCTACGGCAGGAATGCTGATGTTGTCGCTTCTCATCTGGTTTACGGCTGATACGAGCACGGTCATTCCAAGGTCTTTGAAGGATCCGGTGTGGCTGTTTCCGCACATCTTTATCCAGAGATCCGTAGCTCCTACCAGATTTCCGAACCTCTCGGCCCAGAAAAGATTGGTGCATCCTTCGTACATTGAAACTATGTTCTTGTTTTCAATTGAAGGGA
>JAPOSJ010000137.1:0-3315 GCA_026709745.1 Candidatus Dadabacteria bacterium
TGAAAACCTGTACACCCGAGAGCATTATTAATCCGGGATTTCTCAGGAATACGTCCTGCGGCGGTCTCACTTCTCCAGAGTTCAAAAAGACTGCCGACAGTTATGTCAAAAGCACCGTCTGTAAGCTCTGAGTACTCAATGGAGGTTTGCACCAGACGTATGAACTCTTCTGGGACCGTAACGGGATGGACACCAGCGTTTGCGTTTACCTCAGCAAGAACACTGTCATTTCTGTAATTGCTGAAAAGCCGGTCTATCTCTTTATTTCTCTTGATGCAAGCATCCACAAGCTGATGAAAAAGTTCCTCATTCGGGGAATAGAACTTAAGCTCAACAACCGATCCCATAGAATGAAAGGATCTCTCGTAAAGATTCTCCACACTATGAGAACAGGAAGAAAAAAACAGAACTAAAAGCGCAAGCAAACGCATATCTGTCAAACAGGAGTATTATAAAAGCTTTTATGCGAGAGGAGGGAGTCGAACCCTCACACCCTAAGGTACTAGATCCTAAATCTAGCGCGTCTGCCGTTCCGCCACTCTCGCCTTTTAAAATCGGTGAAGGCCGGAAATCATATTTCCAGACAACGCCTCGGAAAGCAAAATCAAGTGGGCTGCGAGGGATTCGAACCCACGACCGACTGATTAAGAGTCAGCTGCTCTACCAGACTGAGCTAGCAGCCCGCCAACAGAGTAACAGAAAACAGAATAAATGAAAACTCAAACCGCCAAGCTTGTTGAAAAATTCCGACTTTTGAACTCTCTCTAAATATCGTATATTTTCTGGGAATGTGAAGAATCTTATAAATCGCTTCAATGAATACCACAACGCCTACCACGTGCAGATAGAGAATCTGCTGCTGTCAGTACTGATAGTTGCTGTCCTGTTCTCCCTGAAAAAAATACTGTTTTCGCTCATAACCAAAAACTCAAAAGATCCAAAGACCGTTTACTACTCAAAACGCATCGTCAGTTACGCATACGTTTTTCTGGTCATAATACTCATCGGCAGCCTGTGGATAAAGGGACTGGGCCCACTGGGAACCTATCTTGGCATAGCAAGCGCCGGTCTTGCCATAGCACTTCATGAAACCATAGCGAACATAGCCGGATGGTTCTTCATACTCTGGAGGAAGCCTTTTGTGGTAGGAGACCGGATACAGATAGGAGAAACGAAGGGGGATGTAATAGACCTGAGATTGTTTCAATTCAGCATTGTTGAAATCGGAAACTGGGTTGAGGCAGAACAGAGCACAGGCAGGATCATACACGTTCCAAACAGTCATGTGCTTAAGGAAAAAACCGCGAATTACCACGGCGCTTTTGACTATATATGGAACGAGATACAGGTTCTCATAACGTTTGAGAGTGACTGGAGAAAGACCCGCAAGATTCTTGAACAGATAGTGAAGGAAAAAATTGAATCCTCTTCAAACCAAGCAGAAGAACAGCTCCGCGCCGCGGCAAGGAAATACATGATACATTTCTCGAAACTTACTCCGGCAGTCTATATGTCAACAAGGGACAGTGGCGTGCTTTTCTCAATCAGGTACATAATAAACCCTAGGGAGAAAAGGGGCTCGGAACAGATAATCTGGGAAGCAGTGCTGAGCGAGTTTGAAAAACATCCAAGCATCGATCTCGCCTACCCAACGACGCGGTTCTATTCTCTCCAGAACGGAAATCCCAGCGGAAAAGATTCCGCTTCATAACCGCCAATTTTCACTTAATGGCCTCACCAAGGGAGCCTTCTTCCGGTCTCAGGATCGACACTGCCGCTGCATCAGTATTTATGTACTTCGTAGCCACTTTAACGACCTCATCCGCCGTGACAGAGAGAACTTTCTCTGGATATTTCCTGTATTCGTCAGTTCCTATTCCGTAAAGTTCGTCAAACCCGACGATGGAGGCCTGTGCTGAGTTCCTCTGAAGACCTATCTCGAAACTTCCCACAATGTAGTTTTTTGCCCTCTCAAGCTGTTCTTCGCTCACACCCTCAAGTATAAGCTCAAGCTGCTGCCTTATGGCAGAGAGCGCCTCTTCTTCCTTGTGTGGAGCCGTCCCTATGTAGACACCGAAATAGCCACCATCAATCCCTGGAACATAGAATGATGTAACGGCATATGCCAGGCTCTTTTTGTCCCGAAGCTCTATAAAGAGTCTTCCTCCCTGGCCCGAGAGCACAGTATTAAGTACCTCAAACGCATAGCGATCCCGGCTTTTAAAATCCGGGGCGTGAAAACCAACGATAATATGGGTCTGGGCCTTGTCTTTTTCGGACTCAACGATCTTTCTCGTTTCAGAAAGCGTGGATTCGCCTGACAGCCTTACCTCCTTGAAACCGGTTTTTTTCACGCCGCCAAAAAGTTTTTCAAGAACCCCGAGAGTCTTGTCGATATCAATGTCGCCCGCAACGGAGATAACCATGTTCTCGGGCCTTATGACTTTTGCGTAGAATCCGCGTATGTCAGACGAGGTGAACTTCCCTACATTCTCCTCAGTCCCAAGAACGTTGAAGCGGTAAGGGTGAGTGAGAAAAAGTGTCTTGAGAAAATTTCTCACCGTCTTGCCGGTAAGATTATCCTTCTGCTTGTCAAGGGCCGCCAAAATGTCTCTTCTTTCCCTTTCTATTTCCTCATCTGAAAAAGAAGGATTAAGAAGCACGTCCGCGAAGATACCCATCGCCCCGTCAAAGTTCTCGCTAAGTGCAGAGAGAGCTACCCCGACGCTGTTTTTGCCTGAAAATCCTTCAACCGTTCCTCCGAGCCCTTCTATCTGCTCAGCTATTTCTTCTGTGGAGCGGCTTGATGTGCCACGGGTGAACATCCCCGACATGAAGTTTGAAAGTCCATTTGTACCTTCGTCCTCATAGCGAAGACCACCGAGAAATGCTGCTTGAACCGAAAAAAGCGGAACCGCGGAATTGCGCTTGAGAAGAACACGTATTCCGTTTGAAAGCTTATATTTCTGGAACTCAGCCCGGTCAGGGGAACCTTCTTTCTTTAATTTTTTCTCCGTCTTCCCGGGAAAAACAAGAGCCTTTGTGAAGTCTTCCTCCATAGCCCCGGTGCTTTCTTCGGGAAGCAGTACTCCCGCTGTGAGATTTCTCTGCACTAGGTATTTTCCCGCAACTCGTATTATATCCTCAGGAGTAATGTTTCTCATCTTGTCAAGGTACAGCCGTTCGTAAGCGTAATCTCCTGTTTCAAGCTCGAAATATCCTAGTTTTCTTGCCTGCCCCTGCATGGTCTCCTTAGTACGTATAAAATCCCTCTCTATGTTCGTTTTAGCACGGGCAAGTTCCTCAGCTCCAACA
>JAPOSJ010000137.1:3325-14958 GCA_026709745.1 Candidatus Dadabacteria bacterium
CCAACATGTTCGTTCTTTATAAGCTCTATTTCTGCGACTATCTGCTCCGAGGCCTTTTTAACCTTGTCAGGGTCAAGCACTCCCCCCACAACGAAAAGACCACTTTCCTTGAGGCTGTATGCGTAGGCATATATGTCATTTACAATGGCGCCTTGTTCCTTGAGCTTCCTGTAGAGCCTTGAACTTTCCCCTCCGCCCAATATGCCAGCTATGATATCAAGGGCCGGGGTATCGGGATGGCCTGCAGAGGGAGTGTGAAAAGCGAAACTGAAGTAGCCCGTGTTTATGTCGCGTCGGAGAACGAAGGTTCTCATCTCCTTCTGCTCGGGCTCCGGGGTAAGCTCACACACGGGAGTCTCTCTTTTCTTTATCTTCCCGAAAGTACGGGCTACCTCGTCCTTTATCTTCGCGGGATCAAAATCCCCGACCACAACCAGAATCATGTTGTCAGGGGAGTACCATTTCCTGTAGAAATCAAGGATCCCCTCCCTTGTGAAACTCCCAACACTCTGGCTGGTTCCTATTATTGGCCTTCCGTAGGGGTGAATGCTGTAAGCAGTGGAAAAAAGCTTCTGGGAAAGCACCCTTGAGGGCGAGTCCTCTCCCCTTCTTATCTCCTCCTGTACAACTTCAAGCTCCTTTTCAAGTTCCGCAGGATCAAAAGTCGAGTTCTCCATTACGTCCGAGAGCAGATCAAGAGCTACGGGCAGAAACCGCCGCGCACTCACGATGTAGTAAACCGTCTCGTCAAAGGAGGTAAACGCGTTTATATCTCCGCCTCCAGCCTCGACTATACCGGCTCTTTCTCCTACCCGTCTTTTCTCCGTACCCTTGAAAAGCATGTGCTCATGTACGTGTGCGAGTCCGTACTCTCCCTCCACCTCGCACGCACTTCCGGTCTTCACCCACACGTTCACGGCAACAACAGGAGAAGAATCGTTTCTGTCAAGAAGTACGGTCATACCGTTTGGAAGACTGTATTTCATCACCCCTTCAACGCTTGTCGATGTCTGGGCGTTCAAACTCATAAGGCTCGCTCCTGTAATCAGAATGAACAAAAAAAATGACTTAAAAAAGCCTTTCATAAGCTTCGCTTGCCTGAAAAAACCCCTCAGGACTCATCGCCCGCAAGAGGCTCCGGACTATTGTCCCGCGATTTCACTTTTAATGCAATATTCCAGGCACAGCGTCCGAGTTCAAGGAGAAAATAGCAGTAAGTTACAGAAACTGCGACTACTCCCGGATTAGTGATAAGAGCCGTGGTTATTATCGCGGCAGCGACAAGGGTGCTGAAGGGTCCAAATCTCTCAATTTTCGGGAATTTTCTGCAGGGAACCTCACTTACCATGACAAGTCCCACGATGGGCATGCAGAAAAGATAAAAGGATTCCATAATGGGAATGGTTGTGATCTGAAACTCTGAGAGAAGAAGTATCGGGGAAAAGACAAGTCCGGCTGCCATCGGACTCGGAAGACCTGTGAAAACTCGCCGCTCTTTGGTAGTGAACTGCACGTTAAAACGCGCAAGTCTGAGTGCGGTGCAGACCACATAGAAAAGCATGGCCATCAGTCCCGGCTTTCCATAATCTGAAAGTCCCCACACATAAAGAAGCACCGCTGGGGCGACTCCGAACGAAACCAGATCGCAAAGAGAATCATAAGACGCACCAAAACGGCTCTCAGAATTAAGTGCCCTCGCTATTCTGCCGTCAAGCATGTCGACAAGCACCGCCATGCCTATAAAGGCCGCTGCCCACCAGAAGCGGTTAAAAAGCCATTGCTCGGAGAACTCGCCGCGAAGCGAGATCGATGTCACTATGGACGCAAGCCCGAAAGTAAGACCCAAGGTCGTAAGCATGCTCGGGAGCAGGGGGATCAACCTTGCCGACCTGGCAGATCTTCTTTTTCTTTTTTTTCTCAAGTCAGCCACGCTATAACAGTCCTCCCGCCAACAACTTTCTGCCCCACTGAAACTCCGACCCTAGCATCTTCGGGAAGATACACATCCACCCTTGAACCGAACTTTATCATCCCGAACTTTTCCCCGATTTCCAACACGTCACCGAATTTAGCGTGAGATACTATCCTGCGCGCAAGGAAACCGGCCACCTGCACTATGACCACACGAACGCCACTCTCGCACTCAACAAGTGTGGAAAGCCGTTCATTGGATTCAGAAGAGTTTCCCTCAAATGCCATACGGAATTCCCCAGGACGATAGAATGTCCCTACAACTTTGCCCGAGACCGGAAACCTGTTTATATGGCAATCAAAAATGGAGAGAAAAATGCTTACTCTTCTGGTTTTGCGGCACAGGTGACTTTCCTCGAATACCTCCGAAATATCTATTATTCTCCCATCCGCGGGACATATCACTGAACCGTGTTCAAGAGGAGGAAGTTCTCTTTTGGGATCCCTGAAAAAAAATACGATAAATGCTGTGAGCAGCAAAAAAACAAAGAAAAGGAAAAAGAAACCCAGAAGCGCGAAGAGAAAACAAAGCGCGGCAGAAAAGTAAATTGTTCCAAGCCCTTCCTGGGCAATCCTCACAAACCGCAGATCCATCAGTTCTTGTCTTTATCAACGAGCTTTTTCTGGAAAAGCGAGCTCATCATACCCCGAAGCTCGGTTCCGACCTTTTCAATCGGATGTTCCTCGCCCTGTCTCAGAAGCGCATTATATGAGGGCCTTCCCGCCTGATTCTCAAGTATCCACTCCGAAGCGAACTGTCCGGACTGAATCTCTCCGATTATCTTTTTCATCTCCTGCCTTACAGAATCGTTTATAAGCCGCGGTCCCCTGGTTATATCTCCGTACTTGGCCGTGTCGCTTACAGAGTAGCGCATGTTCGCTATTCCGCCCTCGTATATAAGATCAACTATGAGCTTGACTTCATGACAGCACTCGAAATAAGCCATCTCAGGCGGGTAACCGGCCTCGACAAGGGTTTCGTACCCAGCAAGTATGAGTGCCGTAAGTCCTCCGCAGAGAACCGACTGCTCTCCGAAAAGATCAGTTTCAGTCTCATTTTTGAAGGTCGTCTCTATGACTCCAGCTCTTGAGCATCCGATGGCCCGTGCGTAGGCAAGTACAAGATCTTTGGCCCCGCCTGTGGAGTTTTGGTGTACAGCTACAAGTCCCGGTACTCCGGCACCTCCAACGTACTGATCCCTTACCGTGTGCCCAGGGGCCTTAGGAGCAACCATGAAAACATCAACGTCCGCCGGAGGTCTGATCTGTCCGTAATGAATGTTAAAGCCGTGGCTGAACATAAGAGCGTTACCGCTAACCAGATTTTTCTCTACATGCTCATGGTATATGGCCGGCTGGTAAGTATCAGGAGCCAGCATAACCACTATGTCCGCGTCCTTGGCCGCGGCTGAAACTGTTTTTACTGAGAAGCCCGCATCCTTGGCTTTCTTCCAGTTGTCTCCGTCTTTTATGTCTGCCACTGTGACCGAGATTCCGCTGTCCCTAAGGTTCTGTGCGTGGGCGTGGCCCTGGCTTCCGTATCCTATGATCGCGACCTTCTTTTTCTTAAGCCTAGATGCATCAATGTCATTGTCGTAGTAAACTTTCACAATCTTTCCTCCTTTACTTGCTCTTCTTGGTCGCCCGGGACATGGCGACGGTTCCCGTTCTCGCAATTTCTTTTATTCCAAAAGGTCTCTGAAGCTCAATAAACGCATGAATTTTCTCCTCGTCCCCCGTAACCTCAAACGTGTAAGATCTTGGGGATACGTCGACAACCTTTGCCCGGAATATGTCGGCGATTCGCAGAATTTCCGCCTTGGAGTCAGCTTTTGCGTCAATTCTTATGAGAACCATCTCTCTTTCCACACGGTCAAGTTCAGTCATGTCGACTACCTTGATCACGTTGACCATGTTATTGAATCTTTTGATTATCTGCTGGATTATAGCTTCATCACCAGTTGTCACCAAAGTTATTCTTGATGTTCCAGGCTCCTGAGTCTCAGCAACGTTAAGGCTCTCTATGTTGAAGTCTCTCGCGCTGAAAAGCCCCGAAATTCTCGAAAGTACCCCGGCCTCGTTGTCTACCGTTATAGATATTGTGTGTCTTGATCTCATGAGACCTCCGATATTGTGGTGAAAAAGTTTTCAGGGAAACGCAATTATACCAATATACCCGGAAAATGTTAATACCGGCTTACAGTGCCGATACTTCAGCTTTCCGTATCCTTGCCCAGAATTTCTCCCAGTTCCCCGTTTGTGTGCATCTCGGTACATATATCGCATCCCCCTATAAAACTTCCCTTAACGTAAAGTTGGGGAAGGGTCGGCCACTGCGAGTAATCCTTTATCCCCTGGCGGATCTCCGGGTCCGAAAGAACGTCAACAGTCGTGTAATCCACCCCGTAATGGTTAAGAATGCTGACCACCTGCGCGGAAAAACCGCACCGCGGCGCGTCCTTTGATCCCTTCATGTAGAGAATAACGGCGTTCTGCGCTATCTGGCCCTCTATTTTTTTCTGTATATCCGACATTGCACCACTCCTTGGTTATTTAAGCTTCTCCCACTGCTCAGGCGTGTAGGTTTTCATCGAGATTGCGTGTATCTCGGATTCCATTGCGTCTCCAAGCACAGCGTAGACAAGTTTGTGACGCTCAATCGGAGACTTACCCGCAAACCGCTCGGATACAATGACCGCATGGAAATGTGTTCCGTCCCCTGTGATCTCGACAAATGAAGTCGGGATGCCCTGCTCTATCATTTCACGAATCCGCTGAGTTTCCATCACAGCGGGGAATTATATACGCATAAAGGCACGTTTCCAAGAGAATAAAAAAGTATTGCTGGTCTCAGTAGCCAGGGAATCCCACTCAAATCGCTCTCTGAGAACTTGTGCGATCGTGCTTGCAGACTCACAGTAAATAGCAAGAACAGGGATTCTTGAAAAAAAATCCTAGCTGTTTTATTTTAAAGTGTGCTTGGAAAATGAGGTTCCAGCGTTCCATCATGAAGAGTTTTGGAGTGTCAAAGGAAAAGCAGATGGCGCTTGAGTTTGAAATGAAGCGCCTCGGCATAAGGGAAGAGGATATTGAGGAGACCTTCACACGCTCTTCAGGGCCCGGGGGACAGAACGTAAACAAACTTGCCACCTGCGTTTACCTGCGGCACAGGCCAAGCGGTATCGCTGTAAAGGTCGCAAGAGAACGCTCGCAAGCACTTAACAGGTTCCTTGCGAGGAGGAGTCTCACCAGAAAAATTGCGACACATATTCATGGAGAAGATTCCATGGAAGCAAAAAAGGCTCAGAAAGCCAGAAAACAGAAAAAAAGAAGAAAGAGAAAGACGGCGAGAAAGCTTGCTGGGGAAACTCAGGAATAAGGAACAACCCGGGATGACTTATGAAAAAAGAGTATGGCTTATGAAAAAAAATGTTTTACCAAAAGTACAGAACTGAACCTCGAAAAAGGAAAAGTGCCTTCGCTAGAGGAATAAGCGAACTATTAGCATTGCTTATGGTTGCGGCACTGATTTTGCTCTCAGGTTTCGGGGAGGCTCAAGCCGAAACGCTAGAGGGCAGACCTTACGTAACGGACGCCGACACGGTCAGGATATCAGGAGAGAGAATCAGGCTTGAGGGCATTGACGCCCCTGAGACAAACCAGAGATGTAAGGACGCCTCCGGCAAAAGCTACCGCTGTGGCCTTGTCTCGACCGCTGCTCTGAAAACCAAAATAGGTCACGGGACAATCAGATGCAAAGGCACAAAGCGCGACCGTTACGGCCGTCTGCTCGGCATCTGTTATCTGGGCGACATTGACCTCAACGGCTGGCTTGTAAGAAATGGCTACGCTCTTGCCTACAAACGCTACTCGAAACGCTATGTCCCGCAGGAGATCCAGGCGCAGAAAGACAGTCTCGGGCTCTGGGCTGGTGAATTTATGCCTCCTTGGCAGTGGCGCAAGAATACGCGCTAAGTAACTGCTCATGGCAAATAGTAAAGATTTAAAGTTGGCCCTTTCAGTATCTTCTTCAGCTTGAATTGGCACGGGGCTGTCTCGAAAGGAAATGTGCCGCTCGCTTGTTAACCTTACAGGAGGCACACGCAGGAGTGCTGATTTCACCATTTATGGAGCAAAAAACCGGACGAAGATTCTTAATGCCCTTGTCAGGGTAAAAAAAAGTAGGAACAGTGTAGATTAGTGCCCATTCAGGAAAATGCTCTCAATTCTGCTTTGGCAGAAGTGGTCTCAACACATGGCTTTCATGCCACGGCTGAGCAGACACGCTCAAAGACCGGTGCAAAGCGTTGCGATGTACAGATTCGCCATCAATACGGTGATCGCTATTACACGGCTGTTGAGTGCAAAATCGGTCAAAATAGGACAAAGCAACGGGAGGCCATAAAAGATGCTCAACGTTGGCTGAAACAGTCGGATTGTTGGAATGCAATCGCATGTTGCTACCCAGTGGAACTCAGCGAAGATGGACCGATAACACCTCGAAAGAGACTTGACGACACCGCTGGTCTACTGATCGTTCGAGTGAATCAAAGCGGTATTATCGGACACTGGCGCCGGGGTTCCGTGGTTGACCTGACAAGACTTGCTGGCGACATCGGTGCGAACGAGACCTATGCGGTTACGGACATTCTCAGACGTGCAGTCATTGCTGCAAGCGAAGAGATTAACGTTTCTACAGGACAAGACCTTGCCACTGTATTGGATTTGCCCTGGGACCCCCCTAGAGAGGGTGGTATTGATTCCCGCCCCGCTCGCATAGCCTGCCTCATCATTGCTAACATGGCCTTACTGCAAAATCGTATGCACAGTGAAGGAGTAAAGATTGAAGGCCTGCAAACGTTAGTAGAGGTTCGCAATGCTCCGAATAAACAAACTGCGTTACTAGACAATTGGGAACGAATCCGCGAAGTAGACTATGCACCGGTTGTCGACCCTGCCTTAGCTGTACTCTACAAGTTGCCCGCAGGCCATCATGCTGACAGCCTGCTTGAAATCCTGATTGAAGCAGTGCTTGATTGTGTGCCTCGCATTCGAGGTTTGCAACTCGATCATGCTGGGCCGCTTTATCATCAGTTGTTACAGACGGCGAAATATGATGGGTCATTTTATACAAGCACTGCGGCGGCGGTTTTGCTGGCGGAGCTTGCTATGCCACTGGACTGGTCAGTAACGGAAAATCGTTGGGCAGATGCAAACAGACTGATGGAACTCAGAATCTGTGACCCTGCGTGTGGAACCGGTACTTTGCTGATGGCTGCTGCCCGGACAATCGAAGAGCGGTTTCATTTCTGTGGAGGCAATCCAGACAACTTATCAACTGTGCATCTTGGATTGATAGAGGATGTGTTGCATGGCCTTGATATCAACCGACATGCGATTCATCTGGCCGCCTCTATGCTAACGCTTGCCGCACCGAAAATCGACTACAATAAAATGAAGCTCTACAACATGCGACATGGCGTGAACAACAATGGAGATGTGCGAGCGGGGTCGCTTGATCTTCTGACAGACAGTGCCAGTTTCCTGCCAGGGTTGATGCCCGACACTCGTCAAAAACGTGCTACAGCGTCAGGTTATATAGAGGAGTCGCCTGATCTTAAAGGATTATGCGACCTTGTCATTATGAACCCGCCCTTCACCAGAAACGATATTCGCAACCGGAGCCTGTCACCGGATATTCGCAAGCAAGTTCAAAAACATGAAATAAAACTCGCAAAACAAACTCCTGACATTGCCCATAGAAATGCAATTGACCAAACAACAGTAAGTTCCTTCTTCTATCCGATAGCAGATATTTTACTCAATAAGAGTGGAACTGTTGCGATGGTACAACCATTCACTGCATGCACCGGTGCAAGCGTTAAGGGTCAGCGCAACCTTATTACTGATCCGGACCGGTTTCACTTAGAACTGGTTGTTACAAGTCACGACAACCGCCGTATCTATTTCTCCGAGAACACGAACATTCACGAGTGTCTGATTGTCGCACGCCGCCCGACACCCGAAAACCGAGACAAACCTACAGCTTTTGTTTCCCTTTCAGAAAATCCGGCAAGTGCGAGCGAAGCACACTTTCTTGCCGAAGCAATCAGTATAGCACTTGATGGCGATAACAGTCTTTTATCGAATTACGGTACCATTGCGTGGCGAACTCCTAAACAACTTTGCAATCGCCCGTGGAATGCCACCTGCTTCTACGATCAGAGTCTTGCGGATTCCTATGACAAGCTAACTGAGAACACGGCGTTGAAATATCTTGGCAGCCTCGCAAACGTTGAACCGGATGGGCGAGGAATCCGTGATGCTTTCCAAAGGGCTGAGAAGCGACAGAACCCAGACATGCGGGTGCTTTGGGATCACAAATCTGGCCGTCAGACGGCAATGAGTACTAGCCCTGACACCTTTGTAGTTTCAAAGAAAAACAAGCAGGATTACGCACAGAAGCTTTGGCAAAAGCGTAGTAATCTCTTGCTTGCCAGTCGCATGAGGCTGAATCTCGCTCGGACACCGGCAGTGTTCTCGGACGAGTCTGTTCTCGGGTCGGCATTCGTCCCTGTAATACCTTTTGATAAATCAGTCTGCCCCCCCCCCTGATAGTTTGCAAGGCATGGTGCGTCTGGCTTAACTCCACATTAGGCATCATCGCTTTCCTGAATATACGCCAGAAGAACTTGACTTATCCGAGTTACTCACTGGACGGTCTGCGGACACTACCAGTTCCGAATCCAAACGATTGCGATGTTGAGGCGTTGGCAGACATATACGACCAGTATGCGAAAGATGAACTGCTACCTTTACCACAAATTCATACTGACCCAATCAGACAGGCTCTCGATAAAGCCGTTCTATTAGCTGTTCCAGGGCTGTCTAATTGTGATGTTGCAAGGTGGAGGCAGTCTATTGCCCTTGAACCGAGCGTCAATAACGAGAAAGACCCATTCCGCCTAACCCCTTGAGTTCTGTTAAAATCAAATGAGTGACTTAGGAAACCTTGCAAACTTTCCTTGATAATTCCCGAAATTAAATCGCCGAATCAGACTTTCTTTCGCGAGATGTTCTAATTTCCAGACCCATTTCTATTAAAAGGACTCTCTCAACAAAGAATAAGCTTGGCCGAAATTGTCAAACCTGTATTGCCACCTTTTTTTTCTGACTTCATGACAAACCACTGTTTTAGGTGCAACAGTCATTAACCTTCGATATTCAGAATCAGCCCTGCCGAAACCTGACTGCTGACCTTATTCTTTCTACGAATCTCCACCGGCAGCGGCAAGAAATTAAAGTCCCAAAACCATTATTGCCAAACATAAAAAGCCAAGTACCTTAATTGCAATAAAATATTCCAGAGGAGTCCTCAACAATGAAGGCGATTATATATCACGAATTCGGAGAAACTGATGTTCTTAAATACGAAGAAGTAAGCAAGCCAGAACTTGGAACGGGAGAAGTCCTTGTAGAAGTAAAATCCTCATCCATAAATTTTGTTGACCTTAGGCTCAGAAGTGGAAAATCACCCCGTCCGGTTCCACTGCCTCATGTGGGGGGAGTCGATGTAGCGGGCATTGTCTGCGAGAAGGGCGATGACGTATCTAATGTGGAAACGGGAGATCGGGTAATGGTCATGCCGGCTGTGCGCTCGCAGAAGGGACTTGAGATAGTCGGGGTGAACCTCCACGGAGGATTCGCAGAATACGTAAAGATACCTTCATCCAATGTGGTATCAATTCCCGAAGGACTTTCCTTTGATGACGCGGCGACTCTTCCAACATGCTATGTCACTGCTTGGTACGCCTTCTGTGAAAGAGGTAATATCACCAAAGGAGAAACGGTGCTTGTGCATGCGGCCGGAAGCGGAACCGGAAGTGCTGCTATTCAGGTAGCCAAGCTTTTCGATTCGTTCGTTATAGCTACTGCGGGAAGTGACGAAAAACTTGAGAAGGCAAAAGAGATCGGGGCGGACCTCACAATAAACTACAACTCTTCGGATCTCGGAGAAGAGCTAAAGAAAATTACAAAAACTCATAAGATAAACATGATCTTTGATCCTGTGGGCGCCTCGGTATGGAAAGAGAACACACAGTATCTGGCCCCCGGGGGAAAACTTCTGCTGATCGGAGTCGCAGGAGGCGGAGCTGCCGAAGCAGCCCTCGGCCCACTTATCATGAAAGATCTCTCTGTACTGGGAGTAACGGTGTTTAATGCCAAGGCTGAACACTTCGAGAAAGTCGCACAACTTGCCGCGGAAGGAGCACTGAAACCTTCGATACACAGCAGGTTTCACCTGAGTGAAGCGGCAGCAGCGCAGAAAATCCTTGAAGACCGTCAGCAGTTCGGAAAAGTCATCCTAAACCCGTAAGGAAAGGCTTGATTTCTAAGGTAATAATAAAGAATTTATTTGCGACAATCCTGTTCATGATTGTCGCCCTGCCAGTTGTATGCCTGGCAAAACCGACCTGCCCAAAAAATATAATCTCGCTCACTCTGGCTTCAGATGAAATTCTGGTCGATATAATCAGTGACAGAAAAAAAATAGCCGCCCTCACCTATCTTTCGACCGACCCGGGGATCTCAAACGTGGTCGAGAAAGCACGGGGGATTCCACAAGTCCAGGCAAACCTTGAGCAGATAATCTCAAAATCTCCAGATCTTGTGATAGTCGCAGATCACACAAACCCTAACATACGGGCACATCTTGAGGCGGCGGGAATAAAAGTACTGTTGCTCCATGAAATCGTCTCTCTTGAGAGCATAAAAAAGAATATAGAACTGATCGGAGTGGGAGTGTGCGAGGAAACAGCTGCGGAAAACCTCGTGAAAGAAATGGAAACCCAGATCGCGAATGCTAGGGCAAAGATTCCGCCTCACATAAAAACCCCGACGGTTCTTTTCTACGGAGCTCCAGGATTCACAGTCGGCAAACGCTCAACAATAAATGATATAATAGAGAGTTCGGGAGCCATAAATCTCCCGGCACGCCTCGGGCTGAGTCGATACAGCAACATATCTATAGAATACGTGATCCAGAATAACCCCGACTTGGTGCTTACAAGTAATTATAATCCCTCTCACCCAGATTTTGTGGGCCAGATGTTCAAAAACCCCGCCTTCAGAGACAAAAAGATCATAGTCGTCGCGGGAAAACATCTAGACGCCGCATCTCATTATACCGCACAGGCAGTAGTTGATCTGGTAAATCTGATATTCAGAGCAGAAAACAATGCCGACCGGTAAGAAAATGCTTTACGTATATGCAGCACTTTCTTCCCTTCTTTTGTTGACTATCATCATGTGTGTATCGCTTGGAGCAGTGAGCATTCCGTTTGATAAGGTAATCAGTGTGATAGCGGGCAAGCTGCTCTGGTTTAGTACCGGAGCAGAAATCGATAAATTACAGGAACTTATCGTCTGGAATGTCAGGCTCCCCAGGGTTATGCTCGCCGCGACCATAGGAGGGGGACTCTCAATTGTGGGAGCGGTAATGCAGGCGATGTTCAGAAACTCACTGGCTGAACCCGGAATGCTGGGCTGGTCAAGCGGAGGAGCTTTTTTCGCCGTCCTAGCAATCTATACTGGTGTCCATCAGCAGTGGTTTCTTTTGCTCCCGCTCGCAGCGTTTGCAGGCACACTTCTAACGGCATACG
>JAPOSJ010000160.1 GCA_026709745.1 Candidatus Dadabacteria bacterium
GTCAGCCGGCAGCAGTATCTAGGACATTCCGAGGGTTCTGCCACCTCCACTGTGATCCTTTGCGAGATATCCTCCTCATGTTCTCTTATGGAGAAATCAGGCTTCTGAAGGTTCTCGCCCAGTATCGCTGAGACTTCCCTTGCGATTCCGAAAATACTCATGCAGTCAGGTCGGTTAGGTGTAACCGCCACCTCAAAAATAACCCCATGGTAACCGATTTGGTCGCTCATGCTTGTTCCAAGCTCGGCTTTGGGAGAGAGAATCATTATCCCGTCACTATCCCCCGAGAGATTCATTTCATGAGCCGAACACAGCATTCCCTCAGAATCTTCGCCACGGATTTTTGAGCGTTTTATCCTTAGACCATCGGGAAATTTTGGGGTAGGGGGAAGAACCGTGCCACCCACGGCAAAAGCAACCTTGTCTCCTTCTTTTATGTTGTCCGCACCGCAGACAACGGAGTAGCGGGACTGTCCATCTGTAACCTCACAGAGACTTAGCCTATCTGCGTTTGGATGCTTTTGAATGCTGTTTATCCGGGCGACGCGGATATCCGCAAGAGCCTTGCCCTTATCTTCAAGAGCTTCAAGCTCTAGACCTGCCATAGTCAGCATTTCTCCCAGTTCTTCTGGAGAAACTTCAATTTTGAGGTAGTCAGTAAGCCACCCAAGAGGAAAAATCATAAATTCACCTAGCAATTTAAGTTACACGGCACAAAAAAACTGGTCAATAGTTAACCCGTTGAAAACAAAAGGAAATTTAACAAATAGAGAATGATTCCACACAAAACCAATAGCTGGGGAGATGCTATTTCACCCGACGTAAGATATTTGCCAACGGCTGAAGAAAGAAAAAGCCGGGCCACAGAGGTCAGAGAGTATGTTAGCAAGGCAGAATTTTCTGGGAAGTTTTCCTTCTGTTAATAAATTACGAATTATTAAGAACTAATTTAAAATTGCTTAATTTACTGATATAAAAGACTTTTTACTGTATAGATTGTCAATGGCAATTTTTGGAAATTTGTAAGATGTTTTCTAATAGTTCAAATAATTTAAAAATTGCAAATTTCCCTCTTCCTCCTTCCGGCAACTCTATTGTGAAATGTTTCACGTGGAACATTTGTCTGCAAATCTACTTTCCGATACAGAATCTGGAGAAAATCCTTCCCAGAAGATCTTCCGTACTAACTTCTCCAGTAACCTGGCCAAGCGAATTCATGGAGTTTCGCAGTTCTATTGACAGAATCTCTGGATATTCGTTACGGCTAAGGAGTTTGAGGAAAATACGCAGATGTTCCCGGGCTTTTTCAATGGATTTTTTATGGCGCAGATTTGTCAGCATGGGTTCTGAGGCATCTGTGCCGAGGGAAGAACCAGCAAGGGTATCGAATATAGCTTGTCTGAGATGTTCTATACCCTTTTTTGTGAGGGCCGAGGTTCTAATCGCCCTTTTTTTCCCGAGAATACCTTGAAGCTCTGTCTCCTCAAATTTTTCTTCAAGGTCCATCTTGTTGATTACGACTAGATGGTTTTTGCGAGAGGCAGTTTCGAGAATTTTTCTGTCCAAGGAATCAATTTCAGTGCTCTGGTCCAGAATGACAAGTACAAATTCGGATTCCTCCGCTTTTTTCAGGGAAAGTTCCACGCCGAGCTTTTCTATCTGGTCTTCAGTATCTCTTACGCCTGCCGTATCAGTTATAGTAAGTGGGATTCCCTCAAGATTTATTTTCTCTTCAATAAAATCTCTCGTTGTTCCAGCTATTGGACTAACTATGGCCCTCTCTGTCTCAAGGAGGCAGTTAAGTATACTTGATTTCCCGACATTGGGCTTGCCGAGCATCACCATAGTCACACCATCCCTGAACATTCTGCCCTTATCATAGCTTGCTATGAGTGCCGAAAGTTCTGTTTCCACGGATTCTGATGTCTTCCTGAGGTGCTTTTTTGCGATGGGATCTATATCTTCCTCCGGGAAATCAAGATTAGCCTCTATCTCCGCCAGAACATCAAGAATACGATCCTTAAGCCCATTTATCTTGCCTGAGAGGTTTCCCGCAAGCTGCGCCTCTGCATAGCGCAGGCTCTGCTCGGTCTGGGCATTTATGATATCGGAAACTGCCTCAGCTTGGGCAAGATCCATCTTCGCGTTAAGAAAGGCTCGGCGAGTAAATTCACCTGGAGCCGCGAGATCTGCCCCTAGACCAATTACTATCTCAAGTATCCTACGAGGAACCATATATCCCCCGTGGGAATGTATCTCGGCCACATTCTCCCCCGTGTAGCTATCAGGAAAGTTCATAAATACGCAGAGAACTTCATCCACCGTACTGCCGTCTTTAGTATCGATTATTTTTCCGAAAAAAAGTTTTCTTTCGGAAAAATCTGGATTTCCTGCGGGGAGAAAGATTTTTTTTACAATCGTATGGGATTCGGCGCCGCTTACGCGGACTACCGCTATCCCTCCTTCTCCGGGTGGGGTAGAAATTGCAGCTATAGTACTCTCAGGCTTGGGTAACGACATGAAAGAGAATCTACCACATAAAACCGGGTTCGGTCAGGGGGAAAGTAAAAAGTCCTGAATGTTTCACGTGAAACATTCAGGACAAATGAGGAGAATTCTCAATGAAAGCACTAAAACTTATTTCTGTAGGCTCTTAAGAGTATCCATGGCAATGCTCGCATGAGCGTAACAGGAACCGGCAGTCATAACCATCGCCACGTTTATGGCTTCAGCCATCTGCTCAGCGGTCACTCCGTCGGTGCGCGCATCTTTAACACATCCTCTTATACAATAGGGGCATTTCGTTGCATGTGCGCAGGCAAGACCTATTATGCCTCTTTTCATTTTCTTGCTGAGAGCTCCGTCAGCAAAAATTTTCTTATGTAACTCCATAAAAGACACAGAACTTGCACCACTGCATTCCCTGAAGCTGGTAATTTCCTTTGCTATATCCTTTTTAAAAAAATGGCCCTCTGTAAGCGGAATATCGTTTTCCAAGGTGTCCCAAGCCTCAAAAGCAAGGCTGGAAAACGCAAAAGGGGCTCCCATGGCAAGTCTCAGTCCCACGTATATTGATTCAATTATTTCCTGATCGCTAGCTCCTTCCTTTTTACTCGCGCGAACTCTTGACCTTATGCAGTAAGGACAGGCAGTGATATGTGCTACCGCCACAGCTATGAGCTGTTTCTCTCTCGCACTAAGTGCTCCATCAGCAAAAACCGAATCATGGTAAGCCATCCATGAGTCATAAAGGGCTGGGTTCATCTCTCTTAAATAGGCTATATCTCCGCCTATATTGGACTTCATTATTGTATCAGACATGATTATCTCTCCTAGTTTCGTCTTTTGGGTAGCAATTCTGGGCAATACAAACGGAATCACTTACCTTAAGGCAAGGTTTCTCTCTTTTGAATTGCCAGATCTCTTTTTATCAATATACATTACCTGACAAAGCTTTTCCATTTACTTAAATTTTGCAAGACAAAATTTTCAATTTGTCTTAAAATCAAGTCTCTGATTTGAATAAGCAGACTAGGAAAAAGCAGTGGCTTTGATCCATACGCGCTCGGAAGGTGAGAATCTGCTCAGTAATAGTGCTTTGCCGGGAAAATCGTTTGTCTAGCAAAATTCAAAATTGATTAGAGTGTAATACGAAACGGACCGTCCGTGTAGAACCCTGATAATTCTTCCGTGGAGAAATTCTTCGACTGGAGAAGCACCTTGAACCTTCTTCCCATGAACTCAGGCATAAAAAGGGTTTTGGCAGCAAGACGATCTCCCTGATTCTCCGGCTTATCATACGTTTTCAGGATTTCGAGAATTCCCCAGTCAACAAGAAACTGCCCTTGGGTAACGTACTTGACAGTGAAAAGACCTGAAGCATCCCCAACCCTCATGAGTTCAGAAAAATTGACGTCAGCAGTTATATCCTGTTCACCAATTCTGACATATGGGTCAGAACTCAGTTTATGACGATAAAAACACCTTAAGGTCCCTTTGCGTCTTATGGGCGAATAAAGTTCAGAAGCAAGGGAGCCGTAATCAATGCTGAGCACAAAACCTCTCTTGAGCGCATCTGCAACCTCCGCAAGCCATTTTCTTGCCAGCAGACAGGCCTCAGCTTCCTCACCCTCTGCGTATCCTTCAAGGTACCTTCTTGAAAAATCATAAATCTCCTCGGTTTCGGGGTGGAGAAGAATTTCCTTGATTCTTCCTCCAAGAAGCGAGAGAAAAATTTCCCTGATTTCTCCGTCATGTGATTTAAGCCTGTGAAAGGGCAGAGAATCAAGAAACTCGTTGGCAATAACCACTCCTTGGAAACCTCCTTTTCCAATTTCTCCTAGGCTATCTACCCATCGGACTCTTTCACGGTGTTCTCTCAGTCTTTCTTTGGCCTCAAGTACCGCCGTCGGGCTTGTCTCGCACATTACATAGTCGGTCTTTGAGTACAGAGCGGGGTGATTGAGGTTGAGAGCGCAAAGAATGTCAAAGGCTAAATGTCCTCTGGAAGCCCCAAACTCAACGACAGTGAAATTTTCTCCCCCCAGCAGCTCAGCCGCCTCGGCAAGAAAGCGCGAAACAGTCTCCCCGAAAGAGCGGTGAACAGAGGGAGCTGTGTAAAAATCGCCTTTTTTTCCGATACCCACCGCACCTGACGAGTAATAGCCGTACCGGGGATGAAAAAGGGAGAGTTCGAGAAACCTGCAGAATGAAATCGGGCCGGATTCGCGGATCTCCTCTTTTATTATTTCTAAAAGAGTTTGCATTTTCCCTCCGTCACAGAAAATAACAGCATGGGGATAAAACTACACAGGGTTTCGATACTTTGAAAACGGGTTGAAATCCTCTCCTTGATTGCCTGAAAAAACAAGGCGGAAAGCATGCCAGAACGAGCAGAACCACGTTTTTATCCAACGACAACATTTCACAGATCATCGAAACAACTATGGGAAAAGCAGGAAAAACTATCAAGTTATTTGAGGTAGTTACATTTTTTGCATTGAAGTGGATCTAAACATTCCACAATTTATCAACAGTTAAAAATTGTTTGATACCAGGCAATTACAAAAATCTAGAGAGAAAAGAAAAATAAATCCCAATGTGGTCTCGCAGAAAAATTTTACACTTCTTGCAGACAAGAGGAGCGGCAACAAAGCTGAAATGGCAACCGGGTCAATCAGCTTGTATATTCGGCAAGTTTATGTGGTTGGAGACCTTTTTCCTATGGTCGCAAAAGCATTATGACTGTGGATGCTTTCGTAGTTAAGAACTCTAAGTTCATAAGAGTCGAAATTGGGGTTCTCTTGGAGATCTGAAGCTATGTTTCTCACCACGTCTTCCACGAAGCACGGCTTGTTATACGCACTCATAGTGACATGGCGCTCATCTTCCCTTTTCAAAAGTGGATAAAGAGGAGAAGACCCTCCTCTCTCCGCGATTTCTATTATTTCCTCAAGGCATATGTCTATGGCCTGGTGCTCTTTCTTTTTTTCGTGGTTAACGCTTATGAAAACTTTGGAACGCTGGTTATGGGCACCGTAATCGCTTATCTCCTTACTGCATGGACAGAGGGTCTTGACCGGAACCACTACACTCTGGGTAAGCAATATTCCATCTGAGTGCATTTGCCCGTTGTAGGCACACTTGTAAGGTTGGGGAGAGATTTTGCCACTTACAGGAGCATGCCTGTTAAAAAAGTAGTCAAACTCTATTTTGACGTCAGAATCTTCCGAATTCTGCCTGTCGCGCAAAGCAGTCAGGAAGCTGGCCATATTCTCCAGAGAAAAGGACCCATTAAAATCAAGGGCCGTTTCAAGAAGCCGGCTCATGTGAATACCCTTCTGGTCAGGACCTAGGTTGACACTAAGGCTAAGGGAAGCCTGAACACTCTGTCCTTTACCCGAATCAGTCTCACAGCCTTTGATATTAAGCGGAATCTTGAGGTCGCAGACTCCGACTCTGTCTATGGAAATATTTCTGTAATCCTTTCTCGCCTGTATGTCTTCTATGGGCTTTTTTTCCAGTTGCATTTTCAAAGTATTTTTCCTTTTCTTTACAATAGAGTAACTGTCGCGAATCAAAGGCGAACTTTTTTTCAAAACGGCAAATGATACCACAATGAAAAACCTTTGCAACAACAGCAGGGCACGCTTCAGCGAAGTTTTGGATTGTCCATATGCCGTTTTTTGTCTCTGCGCGTTTTTTTCTCGAGGTTTTTCCTCAGAACTTCTGTAAGATCAACTTCTGTCTGGTTCGCTATGCATGTAAGGACAAAGAACACATCTGCAAGCTCATCCCCGAGTTCGCGGCAGCTCTCATCCCCCTTGAAACTCTGTTCCCCATACTTTCTGGACATGATTCTTGCGACTTCTCCAACCTCTTCGACAAGCTGTGCGAGGTTAGTAAGTTCGGAGAAATAACGCACCCCAACGCTCTTTATCCACTCATCAACTTCCCCCTGATACTCCCTGACTGTCATCTCCGCGGACATAAAACCACCTTTGTATCCTTGACGTCTCTCTTCTACCACCCCAGCTCGAAGAAAAGCGACTTTCTGAGAATCTCATAACCGCCGGGAGGAGGCGATAGCGCGTCACCGTCCACCCCGCTTACGTAAACAATACCCGCAACGGCGTTTGTAAGGAAAACGTAATCACTTGAGAGAAGCTCCTCAATGGAAAAACTTCCGCTTGCGGTTTCATAGCCGATCCGTGCCGCCAAACGCAAAATGATTTCTCTGGTTACCCCAGGTAAAACTGGACATTCTGATGATGGAGTGAAAAGCTTTTTTTCCTTAACCCAGAAAACATTATGGCACGACGTCTCAGCTACATTTCCATCTGTATCCAAAAAAAGAACTTCTTCAAACCCATTTTCAAGAGCTTGTCTTTTCGCGAGCACGTTTTCTAGGTAATTGAGGGTTTTGTGCGAAAAAAGACGGTTTTTAGCAGACCTTCTCTGCCCGCAGACGCAAACGGAGACGGATTTGGGGGGTTGGACTCGATGCTTCACAGACACAAAGAGCGAAGCAATTTGGGGCCGGGAGTAAAAAACGGTGTCTCCATCGCCGAGAAGACATGCCTTTAAATGCAGATCTTCCCCTTTGGCTTTTGCCGCAGACTTTTCAATATGAAGCCTCACAGCCGATTCAGAGGGAAACGGGATGCCGAGAAATCTGGCTCCCCTCCGCATTCTCTCAAGATGCATGGATAGGAAAACAGGAGCTCGTCCCTTCCACCTGAAACTCTCAAAAACTCCTTCTCCGTAAAAAAGAGCGCGAAGCGCGGGAGGGGTTTCGATTCTTTTTCCGTCAAGAAAGAAAATTTCTTCCATTTGTGATGACTATAGCGGGAATTACATCGTCTGTCAGGAAGTGAGCAACTCAAGGGCTTTTGCCTTAAGCTCAGTTTCCTCGTACTCCTCATCCGCCTGCGAATCCCACACGATTCCTCCTCCAAACCAGAAATCAGCGCCATTTAGGTGGTTCACCCCCGTGCGGATAGCAACGCTTATTGTGAAGTCCCCGCTTGGGTGAAACAGGCAGACAGCTCCGCAGTAAGGGCCCCTGATGTGTGGCTCAAGACTGTCTATTATGCGCAGAGCCTCCCTCTTAGGGGCTCCGGTAACGGACCCTGGTGGAAAAGTACTGTTTATTATACGGGAGAATCCGACACCGGGGCGGAGTCTTCCCTCAATCTCAGATTCCATCTGGAAAAGGGTGCTGTAGGGCTTTATAGCGAAAAGCTCTGTTACTTTCACGGAACCGTATGTGCATATTCTCCCAAAATCGTTTCTCATAAGGTCCACTATCATTAGGTTCTCTGCCCGTTCCTTAGGGTTTTTTGCAAGCTTCTCGGCAAGTTCCCTGTCGAGCAGTGGATTCGAGTCCCTTCGGATTGTGCCCTTTATGGGCCTTGTCGTAATCGTGTTACCCCTTTTCCTCAGGAAAAGTTCCATTGAGCCGCTTATGATCTCAAAACCCGGGAAACTTACAAAGGCGGAAAATGGGACAGGTTGGGTGCGGTAAAAATCCAGAAACCATGAAAGCGGCTCTTCAATGGCGGCAAAGCGGACACGGCGAGAGAGGTTTACCTGATAGACATCACCAGCTGTGATATGCTCCTTTATTGATGAAATCTTGTCGATGTACTCTCGCCTTCCAATGTTCTGAAGCGGTTTAAGAACACGAGCGCTTGGCAAAGAAAGGGAGGCGGAAATCTCCTCCCAAGGAACAGTGTAAAAATTCTCTTTGGGGTAAAAATGAAAAAGCAGAAGAGGAAACCTCTCTCCGTCCTTTTCATCCGAAGTATTAACCCCGGGAGTCGTGAGGCTCAGGTAGTCGTAGCTTATATAGCCAAGAGATATGTATCCTTCACCAGCAGTTCTCTCGATAAAATCCAGAGGGTCTTCAAGGCAAATTTCCTCCCTGGAGCCGTAAAGGAGCTTGGTCTCCTTCCCACAGAAACACAGAGTGAGAGCAGGATCGCTGAAAACCCCCGCAATGGCACTTGAATCGGAATCGAACCATCCTCCTCCTGAGTCTATCAAAAGGGATTTAGATTTGTGAAGCTTCATAGCCTCTTTCCGTGAGACCAAAGCCCGGCGAAGGGGATGATGAGGTATGCGTTCAGGCTTGAGGCGGAGCATCCGCATCCGAATTGTTAACCGAGCGGTTAAGAATCTCGGCTATGTCCTGAATGCCGATTTCCTCCTCCTTACCCTTGAAGCGTGCGGCATCGTCAAACATTGTGTTACAGAAGTAGCAGGCTGTCGCCAGAGTATCGGGGTTAATGTCGGCGGCTTCATCGAAACGGTTCCAGTTTACCCTAGGAGCTTCTTCCTCCATCCATATTTTTCCGCCTCCGGCGCCGCAGCAAAAACTCTTTGTCTTGTTCCTTTTCATCTCCACAAGATCGATTCCCGGAATGCTTTTCAGTATCTCTCTGGGAGAATCATAAACATTATTGTAGCGTCCGATGTAACAGGAGTCGTGGTACGTTATCTTCTCCTCGATCGGGGCGTCGGGGTTAAGCTTCCCATCTCTGATAAGTTGTAAGAGAAAATCGGTGTGATGAACAACTTCATAGTGTCCGCCGAACTGCGGATACTCATTCTTGATTGTGTTGAAGCAATGAGGACAGTTCGCGAGAATCTTCTTCACCTTAAACTCATTCAAGGTTTCTATGTTCTGGACAGCGAGCATCTGGTAAAGAGCCTCTTCTCCGAGCCTTCTGGCAGGATCACCCGTGCAGGTCTCCCCTGGACCCACAACGGCAAAGTTAACCCCAGCGATCTTAAGAAGGGTCACTATCGCCTTTGAAACTTCCTGACCCCTCGGGTCGTAACCTCCGAAGCACCCTGTCCAATAAATCACGTCGAATCCGCTCGCGTCCTCGGCGGAGACGCCAAGAATAGGAACTCCCATCTCCTCAAGCCAAGAGCCGCGGTCGGTCTCCGGGAATCCCCAGGGGTTTCCGTTGTTCTGGAGCTTCTGGAGAGTTCTCACGGCGGTTCCGCTCATGCGTCCCTCAAGTGTGAGGAACCTTCTCATATCCATTATCTTACCCATCTGATCTATGAAAAGCGGGCATTGCTCAACACAGGCGTTGCATGTCGTGCACGCCCAGAGTTCATCTGGAGTCACCCATTCTGTGGCGGGAATATCAGGCTGTTGCTCCTGAGGCTTTCCGGCAAGTATGTCTTTCCCCTCGCTTGAAACGTAGTGGCGAAGCTTGACGACAATGTCCCTTGGGGAGAGAACCTTTTCGGTGTTCCATGCGGGGCAGTTATCAGTACATCTCCCGCACTCGGTGCATGTATAGGCATCAAGTATATCTTTCCAGCTAAAATCAGCTACCTTTGAGGCACCAAAGTGGTCAAGGTCCTCTGGAATCTCCTCGAAATCAAGCTTCGAGAGCTGCCCGCGGGGCTTGAGGCTCTGGAAGAAAACGTTCAAAATCGCGGTCAGGACGTGACTGTGCTTTGAGTAAGGAAGGTAATTCAGGAAGGCGAGGACTATCAGGATATGGAACCACCAGAAAAATTCCTTCCAGAAAAAAGTGCTTCCTGTGCTCATGCCGTTATAGAGACCGGAAAACGCCCCAGATACAGGGAGCATGGCGGGGTTTGCCTCCGCAAGTGCTATCTTTGCTCCCGTCGTCAGGAAAGCAGTGATCATTAAACCGAATATAAGACCCAGTATCACGACCGCGTCGGGTCCATTAACTTCTCTTCTCCTGCCTATGGTTAGTCTATTTATTATGCCCATGGCTATGGCAACTAGAACCAGAGCCTGCACTATGTCCAAAACCAGTTCGTAGACTTCCCCAAGGGTTCCCGGGAAAATATGAAATCCGGGAATGACGCCGCTTACAAGCATCTCCACCGTTCCCACCGTTATTATTACAAAGCCCCAGAAGATCATGGCATGCGCTATGCCTGCAAAACGGTACTTGAAAAGTCTCCTCTGCCCGAACACGTAGACGATTACCTTCCTGATTCTTTGAGGAATATTATCGAATCTGTTATCTTCCTTTTTGCCGAGAGTAACAAGCCTTATGAGAAGGCGGATGTTGTAAGCAAAAAAACCGAAGGCCGCCAAAAGAACCAGAAGCATTATTACGGATTTGGGGTTCATCTAGTCTCTCCGAAGCAGAACTAAAGAATAAAACATAAGCTAGATTATATTGAATCCACAGGTTTTAATCAAGCCGGGCAAAGAGCGGTGCACAGGACCGGAAGTTTTACCGCCGATAATACCTAGCTACTCTTAATTGATCATTGCGGACAAGCTTAATTTCAGGGCTAACTCTTCTCCCGCCACGCACGCAGTTTAAAGGTCAAAAGCTTTGTGCCTGGGCATCTTTTCCCCGAGACCGTAGCAAGAAACCGAGCAGCCGCAATCAGAAACAGATTAAAAGCCTCGCCCTCAGGTCTAACGGTCTATTGACAGAAATACTCAATCTACTGACTAACAGCAGCGAAACTGATATAGACAGGTTCATGGCCCGGTTCAGCAGCGACCTGAAAAACGACTTGGCAAATTTCATACTCGACGCCACCTATAGATCAGGATAACAAAATTACGAGCAACGCTTAGGGGCAGAGACACGACCCGGAGATATTCCGCGCAACCGTATTCACGTTATGCTGTGTGCAGAGCGAAACAACACATCCGCATAGTGGAGCAAGCAAGCCGTTACGTCTTTTTGGAACAATACTGAAACCAAAAACTTCAGAAAATGGGTGGACGCGATGTCGTGCTTAATTAACTGGAGAAATTCTTTCAGCTTTAACCAGTTTGAACTCACTGGAAGCATCCTTAAAATATCAGAAATGAGGGTTAAGTCCCACTCTGATCAGGATGAGGATCACATACTATCTGGATTCAATTTTGGGACTTATGCTGCTTCTGACCGTAAAGCTTGAGATCTAACACCGCAACACTATGAGGAATTTTCGCCGCCTAGTGTCAGAAAAAGACCTGACCCTTTTATAAAGGTTTCTGTTTCCGAAAAGCAAATTTCGTGTATCCTTAACAACGACGTGACAATACTGCTTTACTACGACTATATCTGTCCTTTTTGCTTTATTGCCACCCAAAGAGTGCTTGATCTGGCAAGGGAGTTCGGCCTTGAGACAGAATGGCTCGGGGTGGAAATCCACCCGGAATACCCCGCGGAGGGAAAAAAACGGAGGAGAACAGAGAGAACTGTCCGTATTTCCCAGACGCTTGAAAACGTGGCTGAGGAGGCCGGGGTGAAAATAAAGCTCCCAGGATTCGTAACCAACTCAAGGCTCTGTCTTGAAGGAGCGGAATTCGCAAAAGAAAAGGGTAGTTTCATAGAATTTCACAAGGCCTGCTACACCACCTATTTCATGGAAGGCAAAAACATAGGCCTTCTTGAAAACATCCTTGAGGCAGGCAAGAGCGCGGGTCTCCATCCCGAGGATCTCTCCGAGTCTCTTCAGAAAAGAAGCTTCTCGGAGAAAATAGAGAGAAACATGGAAAGCGCCAGGGAAAAAATGGTTCTCGGCGTCCCTACCCTCTATCTGGGAGAACTCAGGATACATGGAATCCAGCCGGTCGAATCTTACAGAAAGCTGATAGCAAAAGAACTCCTGCGGGAGCGGCCTGTTCACTGACCCCCAGGCTTTACCTGCAGTTTTTTCAACGCGGCAAGTTCAGCGGCACGGCGCAGATATCTCTGAGCCTCCTCGTTGCGTCCCATATTGCGAAGAGACTGTCCGATGATTGCATAGAGTCTGGGCGCCATCGGCAGACCGGGTTTGAGAGAAAGCGCATGCTTCATGCTTGAGACGGTTTCCTTGTATCGCTTGAGCGCGAAAAGAACATAACCTGCGCCGACATAGGGGAGTGCATAATTCGGGTCTATTTGTACCGCCGCCCTGTAGGTCCCAAGAGCCTCCTTGTAGTGGCCGCGTCTCCTAAGACTCTCCCCGAGGTTCAAAAACGCCGGTGCGTAGTTGGGATTGAGCTCAATGGCCCTGCGCAGGTGCGTCTCAGCCTCCTCATAGCGTCCAAGCCCCGACAATGCGGCACCAAGGACGTTATGGGCACTGTAATAAAGAGGACGTTTACTGACTGCCTCGCGGGCGGCAGCGAGGGCTTCTTCAGACGCTCCCTCGCTGTGGAGCAACGCATAGGCAAGGTTGAGGTGAGCCGTACGAGCAGAGGGGTTGAGGGAACTAATATGCCTGAACAAGGTAACGTCATTTCTATAAACACCCACATGGTTCCAAGTCGCCACTCCCAGTAGAACAATAAGCGAAAAAGCAAAAATACGAGTTGCTGCTCCCGCAAGACCGGTCAATCTTGACGAAGCGTGCACAAAAGCGGCTGAGAAGAGTACTATAAAGCCCGCTCCGGCCAGATACTGATAGCGGTCGGCGACAAACGAATAGCGCATGTATCCGTAGTCAATGAAACCGAGCGTGGGCAATAGAGTGACTGTGAAAAACAGTGTACAGGCAAGCGGCCCCCGTCCGATGCGGTGGCGAAAAAACCAGAGTGCTGCTGCCGTGGCAACCGCTGCAATAACGTACAGCCAGTCCAGGGGGTCCGAGGTGCTTATGTCCCAGTGCGGATAGATAACTGCCAGCTGCATGGGCAAAAGAAGTTTCCCCGCATAGAACCAAAGTGACTGGGCGGCGATAAAGATTCTGTCGACCATTGAATAGCCGAGAGATATGGGCTGGACATCTTGGTAAAAAAGCATATCCACGAGGGCTACGGCAAACCCAACAATAAAAAACGGCATGACACTCAGCACGTGTGTCCAAGTAAAGCCGCCATCTCTCCACCACCGTGCGATCAGGAAAGTCGCGGGAAAAACAACCACTACCGATTTTGAGAACATAGCCGCAACAAACAGGGCAAGCGCTCCGGCATAATGACCCCGGACGCGTGAGTTCTCGAAGCGAAGCCACATCGCAAAGGATAGGAAACAGAAAAAGGTCGCAAGCATATCTTTCCTTGCCATTATCCAAGCGACGGATTCTGTGTGCAGAGGATGAACGGCGAACACTGCGGCCGCAAACCATGCGCCGGGAACCGAAAGTCTTGTGAGCAGGCGCCAGAGAAGTACCGTGTTTGCGAAGTGAATCAGAATGTTCACCACGTGGTAACCAGTGGGAGAAAAACCCCAGAGCTTGTGCTCAACCCAGAAGGTTGTGTAGAGAATGGGCCAGTAATGACCCTCTCGCCACCTTCCTCCCTGCATGTAGGCGTCCGCAGGATCAAACCATATATCCCATATGCCTCTCCAAGTCGAAACTGCCCGGAGGTCTCTCATTATGGAATCATCCCATACAAATCCCGCCTGAACTGCAGGAAAGTAAACGGCGGCTACAACAAGACCCAGAACCAGCAACGCGAAAGTGTTACCATTGAGCGGTGGTTTCCGCAAAAACGGCCAGCAGTCTCTGTTTTTTTCTGCGTCAGTTTTTCGCCCGTTGAACATTTAAGAGCAACATCCCTGAAAGCAGGGTTTGTGTGATTTGGAGGGGCACTAGTCTCAACTTGAAAGGGGCCAAGCGACAAAGGTAATCTCTAAAATGCTATCAAGCACTTGACCCCAGAAGAAAGGTTCCTGATATACATGCATTTGCAAGTTGGCTGTTCGCTTTGCCGCAGCATTGTCCTAATGCTCAGATGTTCTCCTTCTAGTGAAGCATAACAGCGGCAAGTCTGGTTACAAATACAGATATGCAGAAAGCTTCATCTTTGCAACGTGGTGGGAGATAAGCCCGAGGAACTCTGTATCTGTGTAAGGTCGGAGCAAAAACTCTCAGGAAGTGGGAGACATGATAGTGCCGCTTTAACCTGTCAGGGAGTTTGTGCACACCCTAACAGGCGTACAACGACAAGGAATTCTACAAGGTGCCGGGTTTGCTTGAATACTAAGTGCCGTTGCTGCGCAGACAGAGAAGTGTCTTGATCCAGTTTTGTAGTCAAGGTATAGCCCAAGTATGGGAACTATATACCTAAATACAAAACAATCCTCTATATTCAATCAGGTAGAATTATTCCCAGATAATGAGTACAAACAGGAATTTACATAAAGCACACAGACAAAAA
>JAPOSJ010000141.1 GCA_026709745.1 Candidatus Dadabacteria bacterium
CTCTATTAACTCCTGCCTTCTTAAAAACTCGCATATAACGCAAATAAAAATTCTTTGTTCTGTAATTCTAGTTATAGAACATTAAATTGTTGTTCCATCAGTAATATTCGGAACTTTCGTTCATAAAACTATCATAAAAGTCTTTAACATGTCAAGAAGTTTAAAATAGGAAGTTTTTTCTAAGATACAGCCTCCAAGCAAGTCTTTTCCTCACCGAACGGAGGAAGACTGTCTGGACGCAAGATCAAATGTAAGTCTTCTTTTACCCATGTCCGCAGATACAAGCTTCACGCGGACTTCCTCTCCGAGTTCGAACCACTTCCTTTTAGTGCCCCTGATCTTGTAGAAATGCTCAGGTATAAGCCCCTCGACAAAGTGCTCCTCTATCTCTACGAAAACCCCGAAGGGGTGTATACTCAGTACTTTCCCGTGAAACACCTCGCCCACACGGCTTTTCATGAAGTTCGCCGTTTCAAGGTTCATGAACTGTCGTTCCGCATCTTCAGCAGTTCTCTCGAAAATCGAGCAACGCTCGGCTATGAGCCCGAGACTGGAAGAATTATAGAAAGGCGGCTTTTTCCCCAGTATGTCGTCAATGATCCTGTGGACAACAAGGTCCGAATACCTTCTTATGGGAGAAGTAAAATGTGTGTAATCGTCTATCGCCAAGCCGAAATGGGGAACATGCTTTGTCGAGTAAGCAGCTTTTTTGAGTGCTCGAAGGATCATGAAATTTATCTGTTCCCGATTTTTCCTTCCTGAAGCGGCTTTCATAACCGCCTGTATATCGGGCTGTCTGACCTTGCTCCCGAAATTCGCCTTGATGCCTATTTTGAGAAGATTCTCGCGCAGCTGCTCTATTGAGTCCGGATCAGGTGGCTCATGAATCCTGTAAATCGATTCAAACCCGTTTGTGAAAACAAACTCCGCAACAACGGAGTTTGCCATAATCATGAATTCCTCTATTATTTCGTGGGCAACGTTTCGTTTAGACCTGTCAACGCCCCTTACCTCCCCAGTGGAATCCCGAAGCAGCACTGCATCGGGGAAATCAAAGTCAAGACCGCCGTTGCCGATTCTGCGTTCCCTGAGTTTATGATAGAGTTCCCTCATCAAAAGCAGTGATGAAACAATGTTTTTGCCGCGGGAAGATGAACCGCCGCTAAGGACAGCAGCAACCTCGCAGTAGGTAAGCCTGGCGGAACTCTTTATCACGCTGTTATATATTCTCGAATCCTTAAGTCTTCCTGAGGAATCGAAGTTAATCTCAACTGTCTTTGTAAGGCGTCTTTTTTCTGGGCGCAGACTACATAGGTCGTTTGAGAGCTTCTCGGGAAGCATCGGGATAACCCTGTCAGAGAGATAAGTGCTTGTAGTTCTGCGGGCCGCTTCCTGATCGCACGCGCTTCCGGGCGCCACGTAATGAGAAACATCCGCGATACTTACCCAGAGCCTGTATCCCTCGCGGATTTTTTTTATCCCCACCGCGTCGTCAAAATCTTTTGCGTCTTCCCCATCTATCGTGAAAATAGTCTGTTTCTCGAGGTTTTTTCTCGTGGAAAGATTTCCGTTTGAGAGTTCCTCGCGAAGTTCCCCGACTTCTTTTGTCACGCTGGGCGAGAAAGTCTCCGAAAGACCATACTCCGAGATAATCCCTTTTTTTTCTGTTTCGATTTCTCCAGACCGACCCAGATGTTCAATCACCCTGGCCGATTTTCTCCCAAGACGGGCTTCTATGACTACGAGATCGCCTTCGCGAAAACCGTTTCTCTTATCCTGACTCTCAATTTGGCACTCGGGAATCTCCGCCCTTCTGGGACATGCGACGAAACCTCCGTTAGCCTCTCTCAATTCGGCCAGAACCCTGAGGTCCATCCTGCCGGAAAAGCCGTTTGGCCCGGTTTTTTTCCGGCTGCCTTTTGGAAGTGAAGCTGAATTTCCCCCATTGCTCCGGTCGGTCCTGCGAGTGTCTTTTCTGAGTCCTCGAAAACGGTAACGGCCCCTATGATCCCTTTTCAATTTTCCCTCAACGGCCATACTCTTCAGCGTGGCGCGGAGATTTTTCCTTTTTCTCTCGGAAAGTCCAAGTTCCCGGAGGATACCGCCCTCGGAGAGAGTTCTCCCTTCCTTTTCGTTTAACAATTTTAAAATTCGTGATTCTCTTTTACTTGGCATTTTATAAGCACGGCCCTCTGCCTTGCGGAACTCCGTTCTGTAAGAATTGAAATTTACCGAGACTCGTATACAATAGTGCCGCCTTTAATTAATTTCTGCTCTCTGGAGTTTCGTATGCTTAGAACAAATATTATAGGAGGAATTCTTATAACTGCACTAGTTCTTTTTATAGTAGGTTTCGGAATTTCTCTCAAATTCTCACTTGACTGGTCCTTTTACTTCAAGATTCTATCGGTAGTAGGCGCGGTTGCGCTTGCGGTCTCTGTTATAGTCCACCTTATACCTTCAAGAAACTGATCCGGTACTTAGAATTCCCTACCCGTTTTCTTACCCGTTCACAAACCCCTGAGTGCGAGACCTACGGCAACCGCCATCTTCGGGGCCAGATGTTCAACGTACTTGGGGTCAAAACGGGAGTCTTCAATTTCAATATTCTGAAAAGGGTTCCAGATCTCTACCGGTATACCTGCATCTGCGGCAACCTGATCCCGAATGGCCGCAATCCTTGAAGATCCTCCGCAAAGAACTATCCGCTCAATTGCGCCGCCGATTTCGTCAAAAACCGTCCTTATTTCGCCTGCGACCCGAGCGATGAACTCCTCAAAGACCCCTTCTATTTCATCATATATGCTATAGCTTCTCACACTGCATTTTATTCTCTCAGCTTCCTCATAGGTTATTTTGAATTTCTCCATCAAGTGAGACGTAATCCACTGTCCCCCAAGTGGAATATCCCTTAACACGCAAGGCACCTTATCATCCAAAACGCTCAGATTGGTCCCCGACGCTCCGATGTTTACAAGTGCCACCCTTTCAGCATTATCTCCGTGAAAAAACGTGTAGGCGTTTGAGATAGCCATGGCGTCAATATCGATTACGGGGGCGCGCAGACCCGCAGCAGCAATCGAGTTTTTATACTCCTGCACAATCTTTTTAGAAACTGCGGCGACAAGTACAGAGGGCTGCCCGGATACTTCGTCACTCGGAACAAGAGTGGTGTAGCTGTAGTTAACATCGCTTATGTTTATTGAAAGAGCTGAGCTGACAATATCTGGAACGAGTTTTTTTATGTCTTTCCCGAGAAAATTCTCGGGGACGTCAACAACCTTAAAAGCAACGGCTTCGCCTGAGAGACCCATAACTGCCTTTTTTTTTCTTACTCCCAGGCCGGAAACTAGATTCGATATAACCGCGGAAACCACATCGTCTCTTGAAATTGATTTGCGGGTTATGGCGTCGTATGGAAACAGCGCCTCCCCGATGTTTTCAAGACGGCAGTTCCCACCCGCGAGGGAAAGCTCCACAACCTTGACGGAATTTGAACCTATATCTATCCCTACCACGGAATTTTCGCCACCACGAAATTCTTGCCCGAAGAGAATGAAAAGCGCTTGGGGAAATTACGGAAAAGAAGTTTTTTTAACGGAAAAATCAACGAAGCGGGAACTGGAAACTACTCCTCCACGGAATCATAATATATCTGCACTTCCCTTGAATGTGCGTTCGGGGGGAGGCTCTCGAAACTGGCAGTGAAGAAAAAGCTCTCAAGCGGATCAAGTCTTTCCCCTTCCTCAACAGACGCGGACGTCACAGCAATAGCGTTTCCATCCGAATCTTTTATAAAAATAACAACGTAAACAGAATGTACCGGAAAATTCGCCGTGTTCACTACGGCTCCGTTAAAATCTACGCTCCCATCAAAGTTCTCAGTCTGAAGAACCGGCCCGTCAAGCTCAACGACGGATTCCTCCGCTGCGCAGGCTGCAAAAAGAAAAACTGCGAGGACGAATAACGATCTGATCAGAAGTTTAGTTTTCATTTCTCCAGTTTGGCACCTGCGTTTGAGATTGAGATGACGTTAGCCGTGTCTGCAGTCTTTTTCTCCGCAGACTTTTTGTCTTCAGAAGCATGATCTTCTATTATGTCTCCGAGAACCTTGTGCATAAGCTTAAGAGCGCCTATCGAGTGCTCCTTGAGATAACCATCGCCAAAAGCAATTTCCTCTTTTCTCCTTCTGAAAAACAGTTGTAGAATGAAGGCCTGGTTGTTAAGTACCACTAAAATGGCTACGTAGAGCAGAAAGTTATCGGAAAAAACCTTCTTCATTAATGTTTTCGTATCGGAGTCAATCTTGACTATGCCGAGCGGCCCCTCAACCTGGGGAGCCAGAAACGGAACGGAAACGGAAATTTTTCCGGCGTATTTTTCAACCGAGTACCCCTCAGGCGGATAAGCATTTTCAAGAAAGTGCCCGGAAGCCATCTCATTTTCCTGCTGCTTGGTGAAGGTAACGCTGAAAAACTTGGGAGAAACTCCGAAGGTGTTAAACAATTTCTCCCTGCCCAGCCTCTCGTCAAGAAAAAGATAGAACTCGTCGCTTGTAGATGCCTCTCCGCGGTTCTGGTAAAAATTGGTCGCCTGGCCTCCTATGGTCTCGGCAATAGCCCGGGTTCTTGTCACAAACTCTTTTTTAGCATTGTCAAACTGGAAATAAAACACTACGCCTATAAGAGCAATAATTCCCAGCTCAACCATGAATATTTTGAGCAGCAGTCCAAGCTTCTGATTCAGGCGCATTTTACGAACTCTTCAAGTATCTTGCGTAGCTTGTTATCCTGAGAATGTCTTAAAAGCATGAAAACCATTCCCGCAAAATCCTTCTTTATCTCTCCGTCAAGAGTTCTGTAAAGCTTGATGAGCATTTTTTCCTCGTTTGTCAGAACCTCGAGTTCCTGCTCGGATATGTCCTCTTTCTCGATGAACCTTTTGAGTCTCTCAGCCCTTGAAACGCTCCAGAGTTCCTCAACCCTGATCCCCAGAATCGAAGATATCTGCTGACAGCGGTCAAAACAGGGGGCGTCAACCTTACCTGTTTCAAGCTGGTGTATATAAACACTTGAGACATCAAGGGATCGAGCCAGATTCTCCTGCGTGATCTTCTTTCTCTTTCTTATCCTCTTTAAATAATCACCGAATCTCATTCAAAACTCCGCTGAGAATAAAGTAGTACTGTTTTGCTAAGTGTAACTTATTGAATATAACAAAACAATATGGCCGCAGGGACTTAACTCTATGGATTAAAAATAGGGAAAACAGGTTGAGTAAGTCAATCCACGGCTTCTTTTGTCCCTTTGCAATTCAGTGCTCAGTTAAGTGCTACGGCCAAATAACATGTCTGAAAATTACTCTGGGGTATGTGTTCTTATACCTTACCCCTAAACGCTTGTCGGCAGTTATAAACTGCCGACCTATATCCAATACCAGGTAAAAAAATCACATTCAGGTCAAACTTAATAGTAAGAGCAGTCACAGAACCAAGTAAGTGGCGGGTCGAGAAGAATTTTAATTTCCGCCTGTTCAAGAAGCCGGGTTTTTAATGCTCAAGAAACGGCAGCTCTTGTTCACAATAGAGCGACAAAAGCTTAGGGAAGTTACGCTGAAGTCTGAATAAGAAAAAATCAGAAAATCGCACAGGTGCTGATCACCTGGCGCAGAACCGATGTACGGATAAACCTCCGCTTGTATTCATTGATAATCCTGTCTATACCAGAAGCGGAACCTCCATCTGAAGGGACAAGGATTATAAGCACTTTCGTATCCTCTTTTATGAGCACTTCGTCGGAATCTGTATACTGTCCGTAAGCGTCAATAAGTGTAAGTCCATCCGGGAATTCAGGGGTGATGGTGTCTTCAAGAAACCTGCCCCAGTCCTCATCAGTCACGACCTGGCGATTATTCGCGTCTCCGCGTCCGAAGAAAAGTCTGTATTCGGTATAAGGCTCGGTACCGTCAGGACACGGATTTGTCTGTGCCTCGGAAGAGCATGACAGAATGGAAACGCAAAGAGCAAGAACCACCGTAACGGCGAGAGTACCTGTCATTTGATTAAACACCTTCATAATGAATCACAACCCAGCCTAAGGTTGGCAAAGCCGAAAGAGCCTGTTCCCGCAAAATCACTGTAGAAAATAATGTGCCCGGAGGCGGAATCGAACCACCGACACGAGGATTTTCAGTCCTCTGCTCTACCAACTGAGCTATCCGGGCAACAATAAGCGGGCTTTAATTCTACCCGAAGAGAATATTTTGTTTCAAGAAAGAACACATCTCACAATAGACAAAGGGCTCCGGCCCTTTCTCAAGAACCGAAGCCCTTTTAACACAGAAAAAATAGGGTGAGGTATGGAGAGATGGTTTTTTTTCTTCTGTGTTGTAGTTGTTTTCCTTTATATATATCTATACTTCAAGCCAGTAAAGAAGCTGTACGGCAAATCCGTGCTGCTGATCTTCTTCTTCGGCAAAATACGTGTCGTTACCGTCCGCTTTGTCATAACGATACTCAAGTCTCGTCTCGAAATTTCCCATGGACTCAAAAGGAGTCAATATTAGAGTCGAAGTGAATTCGTAGAGCTCTACACCTAACATTACTCCGTCGTCGTCAAGTATTTCCGAATCATCAACATACTCGCCCCTAAGAGCAATTGAGACTGCGTCTGAAAGGCTCATTATCGCGTAGCCCGCAAAACCCCAGCGGTCTCCGCCCGCTTCATGTGACGTGTACTCGAAATCAGCTATCAAAGTCAGCTTATCCATAAGGGTCATGGTTCCAACAACCGTGATCAAACTTCTGGTCTCGCCATCCGTATCGCCGAAGTACCCCGTAACACCGAGCCATCCGTCGTTTGCAAAATTAAGAGCGATCTGTGATTCAAAAGTCTTTCCGTCGTTATCGTCATCGAGTGCATCCCAGTCATTGCTGAGACCCAAGGCAAAATCAAGCGACCCTGCACTGAAGGTGGCCCGCACGCCGCTGTGTGCAAACGGGATTCTGTAGAAAAGCAGAGACCTTGTTATGTTGGTGTTATCCTTGGCCTCTATGAGTTCCCAGCCCGCAAGTGTGGTGAACTGTCCGACGTAGATGTTAAGACCGCCCGCTTCTGAAGGGACAAGAACATTTATATAAGCCTGATAAGGACTTACAGCACCATCCGTAGGATCGCCACTATCAGCAGTACTGCCGAAACCAAAACCGAGACGTTCGGCCTGTTCGCCAAAAAGAATATCAGCCCTGAAACCTATAAGATCAGCTACTCCTTCGCCTACAGTCGGCACCTTTTCAAGTGAAAGTGTAAAGGCATCGATTGAGAAATCGTTATGTTCGGGATAAAGACCCCTCTCTGTTATCCCCTCACCGACTTCTCCGTTCGAGACGTACTGATAAGTCGTGTCAAGTGAAAATCCGAGTCCAACCGACTCGAGATTTCCAAGATCGAGGGCATTTGCCCTCGGAGCCGCAAACTGTGCCCCGAGCAGCAGAACCGCCGCGATCATCATTAATGAAAATTTAGAAACTGTATTTCTCATTTTTCTCCTCCCATTAGGGTTATTTTTTACATTATCTGGCCTGAAAATCCGGATAGGACTCCATCCCATGCTCGGTTATATCCAGTCCTTTTCTCTCTTCGTCTTCGCTTACCCTGATTCCCATAATCATCTTTATCACATAGAAAATGATAAAACTGCAGACGACCGTGAAAACACCGTAGGCAAGAACTCCGATAAACTGGGTCATTACGCTGAAATCAGGCCCTCCAAAGATTCCCACGGCCAGAGTTCCCCAGATACCGCAGACCAAGTGAACAGAGATGGCACCCACAGGGTCATCTATTCTTATCTTGTCGAAGAAGCTTACAGCGAAGACCACTATCACTCCCGCAACAAGTCCTATGATGACAGACTCTATGGGGCTAACCACGTCGGCTCCCGCAGTGATTCCTACAAGACCCGCAAGCACGCCGTTTAGCGCCATTGTCAGGTCGGGATACTTGAATACCCCCCAAGACATGAAGGATGCCCCAAGAGCTCCTGCGGCCGCCGCAAGCGAAGTCGTCACTATGACAAGTGAAATAAGTTCCGGATCCGCACTCAGAACAGAACCTCCGTTAAAGCCAAACCATCCCATCCAGAGCAGAAACACACCTATTGCAAGAAGCGGAAGCGAGTGCCCAGGAATTGGTCTCACTGCCCCCGACGCAAGGTATTTTCCTACTCTCGGGCCAAGAAGATAAGCTCCCACAAGACCTCCCCATCCGCCTACACTGTGAACAAGTGTCGAACCGGCAAAATCATAAAAGCCCATCTGGTCAAGCCATCCGCCGCCCCACTTCCAGGATCCCGCCACTGGATAAACGATCGCGACAAATATAGTCGCGAATATAAGGAAACTTGAAAGCTTTATACGCTCCGCTACAGCTCCAGAAACAATGGTAGCTGCAGTCGCGGCAAACATGGCCTGGAAAATAAAATCGGTGTAGTAAGTATAGCCACCGTCTGCGTACTCTATGAGGCCCTCAGCTCCGGCCGGCGATGAAATGCCGAAACCCGCAAATCCGAAGATGCCGCCTCCTATGAGGTTAAAATCCCCGGGGTACATCAGATTAAAGCCCATAAGGGCGTAAGTGAGTATGCCCGCCGAGATAATGAATGTGTTTTTAAACAGTATATTTACCGTGTTCTTCGATCTGGTAAGTCCGGTTTCAAGGGTGGCAAAGCCGAGATGCATTATAAAAACGAGGAAAGTCGCAAGCAGCATCCACACGTTGTTCGCCACGAAAACGGAATGTGCAGCTCCTTCTGACGCAAAAGCTGAATAGCCCCCCATAAGAACAAAAGCGAAAACCGAAAGAAACAGCATGCGACTGCATCCAAACGGTTTTCTTAAAAAATCTGCGATATTCATAACCAACTCCTCCATAGTTTTGGACAATTTCTTCTTAATACATGTTGTGCAATTAAGGGGCCAAAAAACCAAAAGACGAAGAGAAATTTTTTAAGCCCTTGAAATAATTGGGAAAAAATAAATTTCCCGAATCCTGCATTTTTCAAGTAGACTTAAAATTTGAAAGGCGTGCCTAAAGAATGTGCACAGCATGCACTGAAAAAAGCCACTAGAAAACAGAACCACTCCTGGACACAACTAAAGAATCAAACGGTCACTTCTTGAGGGAACACTGAAAAAATGAGAATTCTTTTCGCCGGAACACCGGAATTCGCAGTACCGTCGTTTACGGCACTCTGCGACTCTCCCCACGATGTAGTGGCCCTTCTCTCAAGGCCCGACATGCCGAGGGGAAGGAGCCGAAAACCTGTGTGGACGGAGACAAAAAAAGTCGCCTCTGGGTACGGAGTTCCAGTTTTTCAGCCTCACGATTTAAAAACACCCGAGTTTGAAGAAGCACTGAAAGCCCTCTCGCCCGATCTGATAGCGGTTGTGGCCTACGGAAAAATATTTCCCTCAGCAGTGCTTGACACACCTCCTTTCGGTTGCGTAAACGTTCACGCGTCACTGCTTCCAGCCTACAGGGGGGCAGCCCCCATTAACTGGGCAATAGCAAGAGGAGAGAAAAAAACAGGGGTCACCGTCATGCAGATGAACGAGGAAATGGACACGGGAGATATACTCGCTCAAAGGGAGGTATTAATAGGGAATGAAGAAACCGCGGAGGAACTCTCAAAAAGACTTTCCCTTGAGGGATCCGCACTTCTTCTGGAAACAGTAGGGCACATAGCTGGAAACAGAATATCACCCGTAAAACAGGATTCTGCAGTGGCTACCTACGCACCCCGCATCTCAAGGGAGGATGGTCGGGTGCAGTGGAAACGAAGCGCGAAAGAGATAAAGGATGTTGCAAGAGCAATGACTCCCTGGCCGTGCGCTCACACGACGCTTGGGGGGAAAAACCTCAAGATATTCAGAACAGTTACAGAAGAGGGCAGAGGAAAGCCCGGAGAGATAATATCGGTCGGGGGCGAGAGCCTTGATGTCGCGACGGGTGAGGGGATTCTGCGGATATTGTCTCTTCAGATAGAAGGTGGGAAGAAAATGGCCGCTTCGGAATTTATGCGAGGGAGAAAAGACCTCAGAGAAGGACAGTTCATGGGAATATCCGGAAACTCCCTATACCCTGATTGAGACCTCGAAGATTCCTATTTTTACCTTGCCGGCGAGCCCGCATTTCCAGCAAATATCCGTAACATGGGTCTTTGATTTAGCAGGGACAAGCAGGATCATCTGAGCTGAAAGTGCTGACAGATCCTTCCAGTATTCACTTCTTTTCTCATCGATAGTGGCTTCGGTCTCGACCTCAATAATCTGCACCACCTGCCCGTATGAACCAAGAATCACGTCGGGGAAAAAACCCTCAAACTCATTTAGCTGCTCTTCGCCGGGATTGGTCCGAATTTCCTTATAAAGAGATGAATACTTCTGCTCCACCTGGCTTATTACCCAGTCATGCATGAACTGCTGCTCACTCGGAATTCTCATATCTCCCGCTCCACATAAGCTTCGTCTTAAGAATATTGAAATAATCCCTGAAAGGAGACTTTATTATGTTCACATAACTCTCCGAACCCTCAAGAACGACCTCGTCTCCAAGATAAAGAGGCACGCCCACCTGACCATCAAGGGTCAGGTAGGTATCCTGTATATCGGTGAGCACCCTTGTTGTTATCTTTTTCGTGTTGGGTACCACAATAGGCCTGTTTGTAAGAATGTGCGGACATATTGGAGTGACAGTTACGACGGGCAGAGTCGGATAAATTATTGGCCCGCCCGCAGAGAGAGAGTAGGCGGTTGATCCGGTCGGGGTCGCAAAGATGATTCCGTCAGCCTTAAAAGTCGTTACGTATTTTTCATCTATATATATCGAGAGGTCCACAACCTTGGAGATGGGACCGTTGTTTATCACAATGTCGTTTAGCACTGTGAACTCTTCGCGATCTCCGTTCTTTCTCACAACACAGCACGATATCATGTCTCTTTTCTCTATCTCGTAGTTTCCGGCAAGTATTCTCTCTATCATCGGAAAAAACTCATCCACCGTGAACTCGGTGAGAAACCCGAGTCCACCGAGGTTGCATCCCACTATTGAGACATTGTGTCCCTGTGCAATTCGTGAAACCCAGATAAAAGAACCGTCACCTCCGAACACCACTATTATGTCGACTGTTGCGGCCAAGTCGGACTCCGCAAGCATGTTCTCAGCGTCTATGCTCCGCCCAAGATTCTCCTCAACGAAGAACTCTATGCCTCTTTCGTGAAGCCACCTGCAAAATCGCCTGGCAATCTCATAGACTTCCACGCTATCCTTCTTGCCGGTTATGCCGAACTTCAAGTCGTCTCCTCCCCTAAATTCTCGGGCGCATCATGCAAAAGATACGATTCTATAAAACCATCTATCTCCCCGTCAAGTATTGCATCAACTCCTGAAGACTCAAAATTGGTGCGGTGGTCCTTCACCATGCGATAGGGATGCATTACATACGATTTTATCTGGCTTCCCCAGCCGATTTCCTTTTTTGAGGAATTAAGTTCCTCTTCTTTTTGTTTTTCCTCCATCCTGCGCAGTTCGTAGAGCCTCGCCTTGAGTATTTTCATGGCACTTTCCCTGTTCTGGCGCTGCGATCTCTCGTTCTGGCAGCTGACCGCAACTCCCGTGGGCAGATGCGTGATGCGGACTGCGGAATCTGTCTTGTTAACATGCTGCCCACCCTTTCCACTCGCGCGGTAAGTGTCAATTCTAAGATCTTTTTCCTCTATGTTTACCTCTATTGAATCATCTATTTCTGGAGAAATAAAAACTGAGGCGAATGAAGTGTGCCTCCTTTTATTGGAGTCAAACGGGGATATTCTCACCAGCCTGTGAACCCCGGTCTCCGCCTTTAGATAACCGAAAGCAAACCCACCTTGGACAAGAATAGTGGCGCTTTTTATCCCGGCCTCATCTCCATCCTGAGTCTCAAGAAGATCTGCAGAAAATCCCTTTCTCTCGATATACCTAAGGTACATACGAAGAAGCATTTCAGCCCAGTCCTGAGCTTCTGTCCCCCCCGCCCCGGCATTTATTGATATAATAGCGTTTCGAGAGTCATCGGGACCACCAAGAATTCGGGTGAACTCAAGTTCGGAAACTCTGGACTCAACCGATGTGAGCAGGTTGTGCGCCTCTTCAATCGAATCCTGATCGTCTTCACCGACTGCAAGTTCGAGAAGACACGCTGCATCCTCCATGTTGGAACGGAGCTTCTCGAATCCCAAAATAGAGTCTTTGATATCAGATTGCTCCTGAAGTGTTTTGCGCGCTAGTTCAGAATTGTCCCAGAAACCGGGATCCGCGGTAATCTTTTCAAGCTCTCTGAGCCTTTCGGTCTTGGAAGGCAGGTCAAAGATAGTCTCCCATTTTCTGAATTCTTTCCCCAAGACTTTCAATAAGCATATTAAGTTCTTCTTTCATGCTAAATCACCCTGTTCCAGCCAATAGTATAACATCATAAGCCTCTTGCCAATTCAAAAGAGGTAAGGCAAAAAATGTGCCGGAAAAACATACAACACTAATCGTTCACAGGGAAGAGATTCTCTTCCAGAAAACGCACAATCCTCTCGCGGTTCGCTGTCAGGCTTGAAAATTGTTTCTCACATACATCGCTGAAACGTGACAGCACTTTTCGATTTATCGATTCCTGATCCTCAAAAATGGCGAGAGAACGGAAAGGAATTCCCCATTTCTCAAACTGAAGCAACGCAATCGTTGCATCACGGGTCTTGCCATCATTAGAAAGAGCATGAACAAAAAGCGGCCGGGGCATGTTGTTAATTCTGCAATCTACAGTGTAGATTCCACGGTCATCGTGTTCTTTATCGCTCCAATCAAAGCTCATACGTTCTTCCGGGACAACCCTTCTCAACAACACTTGGAAATCCTCTGCAAAAGTAGATTTAACTCGTCCCCGAGACAAATATGATACGTCAGAGATTTTTAAGAGCGCTTGAATAAAGGAGTATAGAGCATCGCCGTAACGTTCATCCTGTACGTCAAGTGTTAACTCCCCTTGGCGGTCTTCAACCCTAAATGTAGATAATGTGTTGGAAATAATCTTCTGGCGGGTGCCAATATGAAGATCTCTTTCGTCAATATCGTATGTAAGGTGCATATAAGTGTGGGCTTCGTCAGAGAGCAACCACCGCTCTCCTTCCCTTTTTAGAACAATTGCTAAATGATCTCCGTCTTCAAATAGAAAGGGAGTAAACACGCGAAAGCGGTCTACACCCTCGGGGGCAAGACGAATTTTCGTCGAAATTTTCTCACGAAAATCTTGTTCTATCTCTCCGATAGACATTGTTTAGTCTCCTAAAAAAGAGTGCTTTGGGGCTCAGGTGGAACTTCTATGTTCGCATCTTTAATCAAACAGTTAAGTGCCCCGTAAAGATCACTATAACGATCAGTTTGCTCAGTGTAGCCATCCTCCCGGGATCCAATTCTTTGATATCGCTCAGTAGCAAAATGAATATGAAAATCGTAGAAAGTCACACCTTCAATATGGTTTGTGTGCTCATGGCTCTTGCCATTGTAACGAAGAAGTCGAAAAAATTGATTCGATTGAGGAATCCGAGTTGCCAAGATAATAGAAAAATCAAGTGAATTAATGTGGCTCTTTCTAAAAATGATGCGGAATTTCCCTTCTGCGTTGCCAGTAAAATCTAGATGCTGTTCGTCATGTCCACGCTTAGATTTCAGAGCAATTCTTTTGCGCCAGTCAGTAGGTAAAAACTTTTGTTCTTGCAACAACAATTCAATTTCCTCTTCTGAATATATTATAGCCATCGCTTACTCTAGTCCAATCAAGCATTGCCATAAAGTTAGAGTTAGATGATATTGCGCACCAGAAGTTTTCCTGTGGATAATCATTGATTCATAATTCAGCACAATTCCCGCACCTAGGACAATCTGAAGCATAAAATAACTATATTTCTAGCGTCTTAAATATTATATCAATTCTTTTGTTATGAAGTAAATTTGTTCTCATAACAACCCCGAACATAAACTCCGAAAAAGGAATTGTAACAGTCAAAATGTTAGGGTAGGCTATCGGCTTTCATTTATCACACAGGAGAAATACCAAATGAAAAGATTGCTGCTGACCCCAGGCCCCGTGGCGGTCCCAAGCGAAATAATGGTTGAGATGGCAAGACCGCTCATTCATCACAGGACCAAGGAATTTGAAGCCGTATTCGAGAGAGCAAGAGAAGGTCTGAAAGAGGTTTTTCAGACAGAAAGCGAAGTTTTCATACTTGCGGCTTCAGGAACCGGCGCAATGGAAGGAGCAGTGGTAAACACACTTCGCACAGGCGACAAGGGGATCCCTGTAAACGCCGGAAAGTTCGGAGAGAGCTGGGGAAAAATCCCCCGGGCTCATGGCCTAAACTCGGCCGACA
>JAPOSJ010000054.1:0-5086 GCA_026709745.1 Candidatus Dadabacteria bacterium
AAGGTGAGATTCCAGCCGGCAAGATCGGGGATTTTGACTCGGAGCTTGCCGAGGAGTTCTTCAAGTCTCTTACGAACTCTCTTCGATGTAACCTGTACATAGAGTTTCGCCAAGGAACTAACCTGCACCATATAATAGAGGCCATGTTCAAGGGGCTTGGAAGATCGATGGACGCCGCTTCTGCCCTTGACGGACGTCGCGACGACATTCCCTCGACCAAGGGTACGCTCTGATGATTTCCATAGTGGATTACGGGATGGGTAATCTGAGAAGTGTCGAGAAGGGTTTTACCTCTCAGGGTATTGATGTCCGTGTTACCGGGGACCCGGATAACATAGGCGACTCAAGTGGCCTCGTCCTTCCCGGCGTCGGGGCTTTTGGCGACTGCGTGAGGAATCTTCGCGAGCGCCGCATGACCGGACCCATAAAGGATTTTATCGAAAGTGGGAAGCCGTTTCTCGGGATATGCCTGGGTTTTCAGGTGCTGTTTGAGTCAAGCGAGGAGGCTCCAGGAGAAGATGGCCTTGGGGTTTTTAAGGGAAAAGTCGTCCGCTTCCGCCCCCGGGAGAAAAAGCTGAAGGTACCTCACATGGGCTGGAACAGGGTGAGCGTGCCGCAACCAAGACCCATACTTGATGGAATACCTCCCCGAAGCTGGTTTTACTTTGTCCACTCTTACCACGTGGTTTCGGCGGAGCCTAGCGTCTGTGTGCTGCTCTCCGATTACGGAGGCAGCTTCGAGGCGGGAGTAATATCGGGAAAGCTTTCCGCTTTTCAGTTTCATCCTGAAAAAAGTTCTGACTACGGACTCATGATACTCAGGAATTTCTCGAAACTCTGTCTTGAGAACTGATCTTTTTCCTTTCCGTAAACGGCTTCGTAAGCCGCGTAGCTCCTTATGATTTTTTTCACGTAGTTGCGTGACTGCTCAAAGGGAATTTCCTCTATGAATTCGTCGATGTCCAGTGTGCCGTTTTTCTCATACCAGGCTCTGGCGTTCGTCGGACCGCCGTTGTACCCGGCGAGACTCACGACGATGTTTCCGTCAAAGATATCCAGAAGCCAGTTCAGGTAATAGCAACCGATATCAATATTTATTTCGGGTGAGAAAAGCCGGGAGGTCTCGAAGTCCGAAAGGCCTGCTTTTGGTGCCACGTCAAGTGCGGTCGAGGGAAGAATCTGCATGAGCCCCCTAGCGTCAGAAACGGAAACCGCGTCTTTATTGAAGTGACTTTCCTCCCTTATCAGTGAATAGACCAGAAACTCATCGAGTGAGTACTTGCGTGAAAAGGGCCTCACCTGTTTCTCAAAGCCCTTTGGAAAGGCAAAGTGCATCGACTCAGAAGACAGAGTGCCGCTTGCCATGCTTATTGAGCTTTTGTAGTCCCCGGCACGCAGGTAAAGAGAGGCAAGGTGTGCTCTCTGCTCGCGGGTGTTTGCAAGAGGCCTTAACAGTTCGGCCTCGTCTAGGGCGAGATCGTATACCCCGGCCTTTACAAGGAAAAGAAATCTGTCAATCGCTCGGGTTTTCCCAAAAGGGTTTCGGGTCGCAGCAGAGGTGGGAAGAGGTGGAAGAATCTTTTTGCCGAGCCTGATCTTCGCCAGGAACGAGTAATAGGTGATTTCCCGGGATCCGGCCAGTTGTCCGAGTGCGAAAAGTGCCCCGGGCTTGTCTCCTGACTTCTCTGCAGCTCTTGCGTACCAGTAAAGAAAACGTTGCTGGCCAGTGCCACCTGCCCACGCGCTGTCGGAGAAAATTTCAATGGCTTTTGTATACTCCTGGTTCCTGTAGTGAATCCACCCGAGGTTCCAGGCGCTTTGCCGTGCTTCTTCTGTGCCGGGATATTTACTCGCTATGAGACTGTAGAGACGCTGCGCCTCTTCTCTTTCCTCACGCAGGTGGCGTAGCCTCGCGGCCTTTAAGAGCGATTTCGCGGTCCAGGAGCTTTTGGGATTAAGTTTCCCCAGAAGCTCAAAAACACCTATAGCCTCCTCTTCTTTTCCCATGCGCTCAAGCGTTATTCCCTTCCAGTAAAACGCCTTAGGGGAATCGATTCGCGAGAAAATCTCAAGTGCTTCTGAAAATCTAGAGAGTCTATATAGGCATATGCCGGTTTTAATCCTGACGGCCTTTGTACTGGGTGCTCTGGAGAAAGCCTCAAGTGCCCCCTTCCAGTTGCCTGCGGAGAACATGATGCCAGCCCTTTTTTCTGACTGCCGTGGCGAAGGGATAAACACTTTTTTGTTTTTTTTATAAAGAGTGAACACGTAATCGGAGAAACTTACCTCCGGGTGCTCAGTCCATATCCTCTTGAATATCTCCATGGCCGCTTCTGAGTTTCCCTGTTTTTCCTTTATATGGCCCAGGTTTTTCAGGTATGAGGCTTTCTCCCACCTGCTTGTGGTTGTACGCACAAGAAGAAGATACATTCTTGCCGCCTCGGAGTATCTTCCGCCCTCAAGGTGGATTTCGGCTAGCCGTCTGCGGGCTTTGTGTCTAAGTGCCGAGTCCTTGTGGCGGACAAGCAGATTTAGGAAAAGCTCCTTAGCACGCTCCTTTTTCCCAAGACCAAGTGTTGCCTCGGCTTCGTAGTAAATCAGGTAGTCCTCTATGACCGAAGGTGCTTCACTCATGTCTACTAGGGCTTTTAATACCTTTTCGTGCTGCTTGCCGAGGATGTGGCAGTGAAGCTTCGAGAACCGCTCCTCGGCGCTTGTTCCCTCCGAAGCCAGTATTCTCTCGCAGTCAGCTGATGCCGCCCGCACCTGGGACACTGTTGCTGGGAAGAGAAGCAGGGAGAAGACAAGAACTTGCAGAGCAGTTTTTTTCAGCATGGTCACCTTGCTCCTTCTGAAGCCAGAATATCTCTTATTCCCTCTCCGAACATATTGAATGAAAGGGCCGTTATAAATATCGCGAGGCTCGGAAACACTATGAGATGGGGGAATGTTCTTATTCCCTGCCACCCGGTGCTCGCCAAGGTTCCCCAGCTTGCCTCGGGTGGGGATATGCCGAGTCCGAGAAAGCTCAGGGTGGATTCGGTCAAAATAGCGTAAGGAACAGAAAAAGTAACAGTGACTATCAGGGGACTAAGCGTGTTAGGAAGTATGTGCCGCAGGAGAATCGTCCGCGGCGAAGCCCCAAGAGCTCTTGCTGACTCCACGTACTCAAAGGACTTTATCTGAAGCACGCTTCCCCTGACTATCCTAGCGACCCTCATCCACGACATCACCCCGAGAGATATGACGATGCCTGTAACCCCAGTTCCGATGACGAGGGTAAGCAGCACGATCAGCAGAAGGTCAGGAACGGCGTAGAACACATCCACCGTGCGCATTATTAACTCGTCTGTTTTCCCCCCGGCGTATCCTGAAACCGCCCCGAGTGCTGTTCCGATGAAAAGTGCCATCGCCGCCGTTCCTACGGCCACGGCAATCGATATCCTTGAGCCGTGTATGACTCTGCTCATAAGATCCCGGCCCTCCTGGTCCGTTCCCATGAGGTGTGTGGAGTCAGGGGAGCGAAGTGTGTTTGTGAAATCCGCCTTGTCGTACTCATAAGGGGAGAGGGCGGGGGCAAAAACCGCCACCAGGATTATCAGGATGATTATCGTTCCCGTGATTATTACCTGGGTTTTTGCGTACATGTAGCTCCTAGGTCCAGAAAATTCATGCGTTCTTTCTGTGTGAAGCCCGAACGACCGTCTTTATTCCGCCGCGGACGTTGAAGTCACCTGTTACCTCGACCGATCTCGGATCGCATGCGGAGACAAAGTCGTTCAGAATTCTGTTGGTCACGTGTTCATGGAACTCTCCCGTGTTCCTGTAGGAGAACATGTAGAGCTTAAGTGATTTCAGTTCCACGCAGATTCTGTCAGGAATGTATTTTATTGTGAAGATAGCAAAGTCGGGCTGTCCGGTTTTAGGGCAGACGCAGGTGAACTCCGGACATGATATCTCAATTTCGTAATCCCTCTCCGGGTTCTTGTTCTCGAAAGTCTCCAGAATTTCCGGGCTCGGTTTGTCCATGGGCCAAAAAACCACCGCCCCGCTTTTGGGGCCACCACCACCTTACCGGCTAATTTATCAGATGTCAGCAGGTAATCAACCCTGTCGGCGGGAGTTTCTCCGCGGTTCCGGTTATTTATCAAGGGATTTTGAGACTTGGGCATTTATGCAGAGCCCGACATACCGTCATTATTGTTTATGGTTAAACAAGTATGTTCGGAGCAGCCGTTTTCAGAAACCATGATGAGTTGTGTGATAACCCTGTGCTGCACATTTCTATCACTTGACACTGCTCGGTTTAACGCAATAATTTTCCTTCTAATTCTGGGGCATCGTATAACGGCAGTACAGCGGACTCTGGATCCGCTAGTCTAGGTTCGAATCCTAGTGCCCCAGCCACCTTGCCTGTCTTATTACACCTACTGGATGATCATCTTTCCAGAGTTAACATCATAGGAGTTTCTGGGACTAAAATCCTCTGATTTCGTTTACCAAGTCATGAGGCAAAATTACCCAATTATCTCGAAGCGGAATATGTCGGGTCTTGAGAAGTGTCCCACGGAGTCTATAACAGTTTTGGCCCTTATTATCTGGTCAAGATCGATCTCCGCGTAGAGTATCTCCTCCTTTCCGTAGACGGGACCGATGATGTACTCTCCCCTAGGGCTTATTATGCCGCTTCCACCTGGATAATCCCAGATTGTCTGCTTTTTCAATGCAAAGGAATCGGGAATCATGCTCTCTTCCATATATCCGGCCGAGATTATGACGAACACCTGTCCCTCAAATGCATACTGTCGGCTTGCGAAATCCATTGTGTCCTTAACAAACCCGTGTCCTCCCCAGAGGCCTGCATGCACTTGTTCCCCCTTGATGAACATCGCGTATTTCTCAAGGGTCATATGGTGCTCATAACAGAAAAGTCCCCCTATTTTTCCGATGTCGGTATCAAAAACCCTCACATCCTCGGCGGTTCCGTTGGCCCAGACGCATTTCTCGCTGTCAATGGACATAAGCTTCCTGTGTCTGCCGAGCAGAGAGCCGTCCATGCCAAAGTAGAGTATGGGGGTGTAAAGGG